>CAZPCR010000065.1:0-10542 GCA_964585035.1 uncultured Anaerolineaceae bacterium | reverse complement strand
GAACGCCGCTCCAACCCGGTGACAGGATCGATGATATTAGGCGCCGAACTGCCGGTCACAATGACGGGACTGTCCTCGGGGATCGTCCTATCATATTTGGGGTCGCGGCCCTTAAAAGTGAATGTGGGTGGAAATAACGCACGGAACTGTTCTATGACCGCGCGCGGAAACCGCACCCGCTCGTTATCCACCCGGCATCCGTGACGGGTAAAAATTTCGCGGGCTTTATCATTCCGTACGATGAGGCCGACGGTTTCCAGAATCTCAAGGGAGGCCTGATGTGTGCGCTCAACCTGCTGGTCAGTGAGTAGTGTGGCAAAAGTATTCATAGAAGAGGGTTGTTAATCCATTTCAGCATATCTAGTTGTTATTCATCTACGGGGCTAATAACGGAAGTTTCGACCTTTAGAATGGTCGCCACTTCCTGTATATCATTAACGGACCACATCTTAAGGCCTGAGCGGGTAACTTTAAGAGAGGCCGCGGCTGTGGCAAAACGGACAGATTTTTCAAGCGGCCATCCTTGCAGCCAGCCGTAAATAAAACCGGCCGAATAGGTGGCCCCGGCTCCACATCCATCCACCGCAATCACAGGAGGGGCCCAGATGCGCAGAATTTCATTCTCCTGAACCACTAAACTACCCTCGCCTGCCAGGGTGATTATGGCAGTCTCCACGCCGGAGCGCTGTAATTTACGAGCAACCGCCAATGGATCGCTCCCTTCCTTTTGAGCTGCATCGGTGACAGCCTGGCAAATGCATGACCGTCCGGCATAGCGGGCCAGCAGGTCGGGGTCGGCATGTGCGAATTCTAAATTCAGGAATACCGGGATCTTCAGGCGGGCGGCTTCATCCATGGCGCGCACGATATGGTCGCCATCGTACCAATCCACATAGAGCATACGCGCCCCTTGCATGAGCGACAGGTCGGCACTGTCCAAAGTAGCCAGGACCTCGGGGTCGCGCTTCCAGAAATATGTGCGCGCCCCTGTGCTGTCGGAGACATCCACTTCGAGCGGAGTAACGATATCGGGCGAAAGGCGCACCTCGCCCTGGACGTCCCAATCTTTTAACGTTTTGGCTAAGGCGCGGCCTCGAGGATCATCACCCACAGCGGTCCCAATGATGCCAGTTGGTACGTCCCATTGACGCAGCAGGCAGGCCACGATGGCTGCATCGTCGAATACAAATTCACTTATCTGGCGTATCAGCGCGCCCGTATTGTGTTCAGGCAGGTCATCCACAACCAGGATGGCAACCGGTGTAAGCATTCCGAATCCGACATAAGCAGGAGGGTTCATGCTGTCCTTTATCCCGTTGCACGTATCTTATGGAGTTATAAAGCTGTTTATCCGATGGCGGCATCCAATTGCATTAAATACCAGCGTAAAAACCTATCCAGGTTGTACTCCTTGTATGTCGAAAGCGGCCCCGGGGTATAAGCATTCGAGTTGACCCCGCGCTGCTGATTCATGCAGATCTGCCAATCCTGCTCGGCAGTGAGTAGCCAGAAAGGCAACATCTTATCCAGGTCGTAATCTTTTCCTTCGACGGCTTTTTCATCCACCAGCCAAAACATGCGGATCCTGGTACTGCGGATCCCATTGGGGGTCAAGCGCGTAGAGACGCTGTGGTCGCAGCTGGAATGGTTCCAAAAATTCGGAAGCATGCGGACACGCAAGGTACCCACATCGGGATCCCTATAATCACCCATCAGAGGGGCTATTTGCTGACCATCCATCGTTTCGCTGACGTACCCATCCACCAGGGGTGTACGGTTGGCAGAATACCAAATGTTATGCTCTGGGTCGGGGAATTCGGTCAAACCGGCTTCCGTCCGTGTGACGGCCAGTCCTTCCGCTGCCCATTTTTCTTCGCTGCGGGCTGTGACCGCGTCCAATTGCTCGGCCACGCGGTCGATCAAATCGTCGGCGTTGTAATGATCGAAGTTAGCCTTGATGTACTGGGGATGATTGACATTGCAATGGAAACATTCGCGGTTGTTTTCCCAGACCAGCTTCCAGTTGGCATGGACGTCGAAATCCATGATCTTGGCAATTTTGGCATGCGCAAGACCCTGAGGGTGCGCCATCGGCGCAATGGCCTGGAATGCAGGTTCAAAATCAGGCGGCTCCTGGGCGAGACTAACAAATATCATCCCTTCGACCTCGCGGGCCGAAGCGATGTGCAGACCCAACTGGGATTTATCCAGGCCTTCCTGCATACCCCTGAAAAGGATCAAATGTCCGGCGCGGTCATACGTCCATTGATGATATGGACAGATAAAGCGCTTGATATGACCCTCGGCTTCCTCGCAGATGATGGAACCGCGGTGGCGGCAGACGTTATAAAAAGCCTTTACCTGGCCATCATCCTGGCGGACGATGATCAAGGAGTCTTCATCTACATCATAGAGAAAATAATCCCCTGGGTTCGGGATCTGGCAGCTATGCCCGGCAAATAACCAGCCCCCGCGCCAGATGAGTTCCAACTCAGCGCGCTGCAGCAGTTCATCATGATATAAAGGCCGCGGCAAGCCGTAACCAGGCCGGCGTAAGGCGATCAATTGTTTAAGGTGTGACAGTTCTTCAGCATTCAACGATAACATAATAAGTTTTCCTTTCTATAAATAAAACGGACCCTGCAAACACCTTACGATCTTGTGCTGGTCGGACAATTACCGATAATAATCGAAAAGGAACTTACAAATTAAACGCGAACCTTTTCACCTTTTGGATCGAGCAGGACGGTTGCGGTTACTTCGCCGCCGCGGCGACCTTCAATTAACTCCACGTCAACGCGCGTGCCTGCTTTTGCCAGTTCGACCGGCAGATATGCATAAAGGATGTTCTTCTTCAATGTATACCCAAAGCCTCCGCTGCGGACGCGGGTGATCACCTTGCCGTCGTAATAAACAGCTTCGCCGCCATAGATCTGTGTGAACTCATCACCATCCAATACAAGGGTGCACAGCTTGCGCTTCACTCCGTCCTGCTTTTGCTTGACCAGCGCCTGCTTGCCAATAAAATCACTCTTACTGAGATCGACGCAGAAACCCAACCCGCCTTCGTAGGGGGTCTCGAGGGGAGTTACATCTGCCGTGTAATAGCGATACCCTTTTTCAAGGCGCATGGAATCCAACGATTTATATCCACCCACTTCAATGCCAAATTCTTCACCGGCTTTCAACAAAGCATCCCAAACGACGGTTGCACGCTCCGATGGTACATAAAGTTCCCACCCGAGTTCGCCTACATAACTTACCCGCTGCGCCCAAATGTCGACTCCGTTTACGTGGATGGTTTTCGCATGCAGATAAGGAAGAACCTCGTTCGAAATATCATCCCTGGTTAATTTTTGCAATACCGAACGAGCTTTCGGACCCCATAACGCCAGGCACGCCCAATCCTCCGTAATATCACTTATTGTGATCGGTCCATCATCCGGCTGGTAGTGCATCTTAAGCCATGCTAGATCGTTGCCTATGAACGCCGACCCGGTAATGACCCAAAAGCGATCTTCGGCGAGGCGCGAAACCGTCAAGTCAGCTTCCACTCCGCCGTGCGTGTTAAGGAACTGCGTGTATGTCGCGCTGCCCACCGGTTTGTCCATATCACTATCGGAGACTCTTTGCAGGAGCGGCAATGCGCCCGGGCCACTCACTTCTATTTTCCCGAAAGACGTTAGGTCGAAAAGAGTGACCCGCTCGCGGGTGGCTTTATGTTCCTGTCCAACCCGTTCAAAATAAGGAGGACGGTTCCAGCCCCACTGGCGTTGATCGGCCCCCGCCCGGCGCCAGGGTTTGCCCGGTTCAAAGAAGTTGACGCGTTCCCAGCCAAACTTTTCGCCAAAGACGGCGCCCATCTCCTGCAAACGATAGTGGACCGGGCTGATACGGTGCGGACGGGCCCATTCATTTTCATCATTGGGAAAACGCAGACGGTAATAATACTTGACACCTTCACGCGTTCGCTCGGCGGCATATTCCGGGTTGGAATAATAATTTCCAAAACGCGTGGCACGATAGGCGTAGACGTCCAGCGAGGGTTCGCCTTCCACGATCCACTCTGCCATGAGCTTGCCGATGCCTCCTGCGCCACCATAACCGTTGAGGGACATACCCGCTGCGATCCACATGCCGCGCGCACCGGCCATAGGCCCAAGCATGGGTTGGCAATCGGGAGTGTACGCGCCCGGATGGCACACCAGGGTGATGATCCCGGCCTTATCGAGGAACGGTATGCGGCGTATCGCGCCTTCCAACAACTGTTCAAACCTGTCATAATCCGCGGGTAAGGTGGTGCCGCCATGTTCCCAGGGAGCGCCATCGATCCAACGTGCAAGAGGATTCGGCTCATAACCACCGATCACCAGGCCCCCGGCTTCCTGGCGCATATAAACCAGATTATCGGGATCACGCAAACACGGAGTGGTGGAGGGAAACTCATGACCGCCAACCGCCTTGAGCGCAATATGCTGGTGATCCACAGGCGTAGTGGGCATAATGAGGCCAGCCATGGCCGCCACACGCGGGGCCCACATGCCCGCTGCATTTACCACGATCTCAGTCCGTACAGAACCATGGTCGGTGATCACGCGTTGGACTACGCCTTTGGGGGAAAGCTCGATGCCGGTAACGCGCACACCGGTATGAATTTCCACGCCCATTTCCCTGGCGAGCCGTGCCATAGTCGTCGTAGTAGTATATGGATCCAGCTGGCCATCACGCGGCAAATAGATAGCGCCATAAAGATTATCTTTAGTCAATTGAGGCATGATGCGTACAGCTTCGGCGGGCGAGATGATCTCCACGTCCATGCCAATGGCGTTAGCCCGGCTCACGCTCCGTTGAAGCTCCTTTAGCTGATCTTCGCTCGAAGCCACACGCAAACTGCCAACGTGATTGAAGAGGCCAAGCTCACTATAGAGTTCGATACTATATTTTCGAAACTGCATCAGGGTTTGCGATGTAGCAAATTGGGTCACCAGGCCAGCGGCATGAGATGATTCCCCACTGGCGATCTCCCCTTTTTCAAATAGCACAACGTCCTTCCATCCCAGCTTGGCGAGGTGATACGCAACATTGGCGCCGACAATTCCACCGCCCACGATGACAACTTGTGCCTGGTCTTTCATTATTTCATCCTACCTTTCGATTTATTTGGGGATGTCTGCATTGAGAATATATAATGAATCGTATTTACTCACCCCTACGTCCCACGCTTTCAGCCTGGGACTAGAGAATCCCGAAAAAACGATATGTACAGGGCGTACGCCCTGTACATATCGTTTTTTCGGGATTCTCTAGTCCCAGGCTGAAAGCGTGGGACGTAGGGGTGAGTAAATACGATTCATTATATATTCTCAATGCAGACATCCCCAAATAAATCGAAAGGTAGGATGAAATAATGAAAGACCAGGCACAAGTTGTCATCGTGGGCGGTGGAATTGTCGGCGCCAATGTTGCGTATCACCTCGCCAAGCTGGGATGGAAGGACGTTGTGCTATTTGAAAAAGGGGAGATCGCCAGTGGGGAATCATCTCATGCCGCTGGCCTGGTGACCCAATTTGCTACATCGCAAACCCTGATGCAGTTTCGAAAATATAGTATCGAACTCTATAGTGAGCTTGGCCTCTTCAATCACGTTGGCAGTTTGCGTGTGGCTTCGAGCGAAGATCAGCTAAAGGAGCTTCAACGGAGCGTGAGCCGGGCTAACGCCATTGGCATGGACGTGGAGATCATCTCGCCCGCCGAAGCTGTACGCATCATGCCTCAATTGACTAAAGATAATCTTTATGGCGCTATCTATTTGCCGCGTGATGGCCAGCTGGATCCATATACTACTACGACGACTATGGCACGGCTCGCCAGGGAAATGGGCGTGGAAATTCATACCGGTGTGCGCGTTACCGGCATCGAGCTTTCCCCCAAAGGCGTAGTCCAACGCGTGATCACCGACCATGGTTCTGTACGGACTGAGATCGTGGTAAATGCAGCGGGCATGTGGGCCCCGCGTGTGGCGGCCATGGCTGGCCTCATTATGCCCACTACGCCTGTGGATCACCAGCATATTGCGCTCAAGGCGGTTGGCGGTCATGAGTTTCCCTCCACCACTCCGTGTTTGCGTGATCCCGATAATCTGGTTTATATGCGCCAGGAAGCCGGGGGCCTGGTGATCGGTGGTTATGAGCCGAATCCTCTTGCACGTTGGATCGATGGCGCTCCCTGGGAACATGGCGGCACCACCTTACCCGCGGATTATGACAGGTTTGAACAGTTGTTGGAAGGCGCGATACGCCGCATACCGTTCCTCGATAAGGCCGGGATCATCACCCTGGTGTGCCATCCGGGCGCGTACACTCCCGATTGCCAACCCATGCTTGGGCCTATGGCCGGTGCGCGCGGCATGTGGATCGCAGCGGGTATGTCCCTCAACGGTTATGGTGGCGCAGGAGGCATCGGCAAGCTCATGGCAGAGTGGATCGTGGAAGGCGAACCCTCGCTGGACGTCTACGCCTATCGTGCCACGCGTTTTGGAAATTATTATTCCAACCCGGAATATGCCGCCGAGCGAACGCGTGAAGGTGTCAAGTATTATTACCGTCTGCGTTTTCCCAATGATGAAAATGAATGGGCCCGTCCGCACCGTATCAGCCCGGTCCACTATCGTTTGCAGGAGATGGGCGCCGTCTTTGGCGAAAAGTTTGGCTGGGAACGCGTCAACTTCTTTGAACCGGGCAAACCCTGGCGCCGGGCGGGGGCCGATCAACGCCAGTGGGGCTGGAACCGTCCTCCTTATTTTGAACGGGTTGGACAGGAACATAAAGCCACCCGCGAGCGGGTCACTCTTTTCGACCTAACGTCTTTCGGGAAAATAGAAGTGAGTGGCCCGGGCGCATTGCCGCTCCTGCAAAGAGTCTCCGATAGTGATATGGACAAACCGGTGGGCAGCGCGACATACACGCAGTTCCTTAACACGCACGGCGGAGTGGAAGCTGACTTGACGGTTTCGCGCCTCGCCGAAGATCGCTTTTGGGTCATTACCGGGTCGGCGTTCATAGGCAACGATCTAGCATGGCTTAAGATGCACTACCAGCCGGATGATGGACCGATCACAATAAGTGATATTACGGAGGATTGGGCGTGCCTGGCGTTATGGGGTCCGAAAGCTCGTTCGGTATTGCAAAAATTAACCAGGGATGATATTTCGAACGAGGTTCTTCCTTATCTGCATGCGAAAACCATCCACGTAAACGGAGTCGACATTTGGGCGCAGCGGGTAAGTTATGTAGGCGAACTCGGGTGGGAACTTTATGTACCATCGGAGCGTGCAACCGTCGTTTGGGATGCTTTGTTGAAAGCCGGTGAAGAATTTGGCATTGAAGTGGGTGGATATAAATCGTTGGATTCCATGCGCCTTGAAAAAGGGTATCGCTATTACACGGCAGATGTAACTCCCCTCGAGACCCCCTACGAAGGCGGGTTGGGTTTCTGCGTCGATCTCAGTAAGAGTGATTTTATTGGCAAGCAGGCGCTGGTCAAGCAAAAGCAGGACGGAGTGAAGCGCAAGCTGTGCACCCTTGTATTGGATGGTGATGAGTTCACACAGATCTATGGCGGCGAAGCTGTTTATTACGACGGCAAGGTGATCACCCGCGTCCGCAGCGGAGGCTTTGGGTATACATTGAAGAAGAACATCCTTTATGCATATCTGCCGGTCGAACTGGCAAAAGCAGGCACGCGCGTTGACGTGGAGTTAATTGAAGGTCGCCGCGGCGGCGAAGTAACCGCAACCGTCCTGCTCGATCCAAAAGGTGAAAAGGTTCGCGTTTAATTTGTAAGTTCCTTTTCGATTATTATCGGTAATTGTCCGACCAGCACAAGATCGTAAGGTGTTTGCAGGGTCCGTTTTATTTATAGAAAGGAAAACTTATTATGTTATCGTTGAATGCTGAAGAACTGTCACACCTTAAACAATTGATCGCCTTACGCCGGCCTGGTTACGGCTTGCCGCGGCCTTTATATCATGATGAACTGCTGCAGCGCGCTGAGTTGGAACTCATCTGGCGCGGGGGCTGGTTATTTGCCGGGCATAGCTGCCAGATCCCGAACCCAGGGGATTATTTTCTCTATGATGTAGATGAAGACTCCTTGATCATCGTCCGCCAGGATGATGGCCAGGTAAAGGCTTTTTATAACGTCTGCCGCCACCGCGGTTCCATCATCTGCGAGGAAGCCGAGGGTCATATCAAGCGCTTTATCTGTCCATATCATCAATGGACGTATGACCGCGCCGGACATTTGATCCTTTTCAGGGGTATGCAGGAAGGCCTGGATAAATCCCAGTTGGGTCTGCACATCGCTTCGGCCCGCGAGGTCGAAGGGATGATATTTGTTAGTCTCGCCCAGGAGCCGCCTGATTTTGAACCTGCATTCCAGGCCATTGCGCCGATGGCGCACCCTCAGGGTCTTGCGCATGCCAAAATTGCCAAGATCATGGATTTCGACGTCCATGCCAACTGGAAGCTGGTCTGGGAAAACAACCGCGAATGTTTCCATTGCAATGTCAATCATCCCCAGTACATCAAGGCTAACTTCGATCATTACAACGCCGACGATTTGATCGACCGCGTGGCCGAGCAATTGGACGCGGTCACAGCCCGCAGCGAAGAAAAATGGGCAGCGGAAGGACTGGCCGTCACACGGACGGAAGCCGGTTTGACCGAATTCCCCGACCCAGAGCATAACATTTGGTATTCTGCCAACCGTACACCCCTGGTGGATGGGTACGTCAGCGAAACGATGGATGGTCAGCAAATAGCCCCTCTGATGGGTGATTATAGGGATCCCGATGTGGGTACCTTGCGTGTCCGCATGCTTCCGAATTTTTGGAACCATTCCAGCTGCGACCACAGCGTCTCTACGCGCTTGACCCCCAATGGGATCCGCAGTACCAGGATCCGCATGTTTTGGCTGGTGGATGAAAAAGCCGTCGAAGGAAAAGATTACGACCTGGATAAGATGTTGCCTTTCTGGCTACTCACTGCCGAGCAGGATTGGCAGATCTGCATGAATCAGCAGCGCGGGGTCAACTCGAATGCTTATACCCCGGGGCCGCTTTCGACATACAAGGAGTACAACCTGGATAGGTTTTTACGCTGGTATTTAATGCAATTGGATGCCGCCATCGGATAAACAGCTTTATAACTCCATAAGATACGTGCAACGGGATAAAGGACAGCATGAACCCTCCTGCTTATGTCGGATTCGGAATGCTTACACCGGTTGCCATCCTGGTTGTGGATGACCTGCCTGAACACAATACGGGCGCGCTGATACGCCAGATAAGTGAATTTGTATTCGACGATGCAGCCATCGTGGCCTGCCTGCTGCGTCAATGGGACGTACCAACTGGCATCATTGGGACCGCTGTGGGTGATGATCCTCGAGGCCGCGCCTTAGCCAAAACGTTAAAAGATTGGGACGTCCAGGGCGAGGTGCGCCTTTCGCCCGATATCGTTACTCCGCTCGAAGTGGATGTCTCCGACAGCACAGGGGCGCGCACATATTTCTGGAAGCGCGACCCCGAGGTCCTGGCTACTTTGGACAGTGCCGACCTGTCGCTCATGCAAGGGGCGCGTATGCTCTATGTGGATTGGTACGATGGCGACCATATCGTGCGCGCCATGGATGAAGCCGCCCGCCTGAAGATCCCGGTATTCCTGAATTTAGAATTCGCACATGCCGACCCCGACCTGCTGGCCCGTTATGCCGGACGGTCATGTATATGCCAGGCTGTCACCGATGCAGCTCAAAAGGAAGGGAGCGACCCATTGGCGGTTGCTCGTAAATTACAGCGCTCCGGCGTGGAGACTGCCATAATCACCCTGGCAGGCGAGGGTAGTTTAGTGGTTCAGGAGAATGAAATTCTGCGCATCTGGGCCCCTCCTGTGATTGCGGTGGATGGATGTGGAGCCGGGGCCACCTATTCGGCCGGTTTTATTTACGGCTGGCTGCAAGGATGGCCGCTTGAAAAATCTGTCCGTTTTGCCACAGCCGCGGCCTCTCTTAAAGTTACCCGCTCAGGCCTTAAGATGTGGTCCGTTAATGATATACAGGAAGTGGCGACCATTCTAAAGGTCGAAACTTCCGTTATTAGCCCCGTAGATGAATAACAACTAGATATGCTGAAATGGATTAACAACCCTCTTCTATGAATACTTTTGCCACACTACTCACTGACCAGCAGGTTGAGCGCACACATCAGGCCTCCCTTGAGATTCTGGAAACCGTCGGCCTCATCGTACGGAATGATAAAGCCCGCGAAATTTTTACCCGTCACGGATGCCGGGTGGATAACGAGCGGGTGCGGTTTCCGCGCGCGGTCATAGAACAGTTCCGTGCGTTATTTCCACCCACATTCACTTTTAAGGGCCGCGACCCCAAATATGATAGGACGATCCCCGAGGACAGTCCCGTCATTGTGACCGGCAGTTCGGCGCCTAATATCATCGATCCTGTCACCGGGTTGGAGCGGCGTTC
>CAZPCR010000064.1:0-10625 GCA_964585035.1 uncultured Anaerolineaceae bacterium | reverse complement strand
CTCATTCAGGTTGTTAAAAGTTTGTGCATTTAATTCTGCGTCATCGATACGTACATTGAATTTGTCTTCCACAAACAAGGCCAGGTCGACCAGGCTGAAAGAGTCGATCATCCCGCTCGAGATCAAGGCTTCGTCCGTGCCTATTTTTCGACCGGGCTGTTTCAGGATCTTTGTGGATATATATTCTTCCAAAGCAGTCATAATAAGATCTTCCATATACCGTCCTTTATAGAATTCCAAAAAGTTTCTTCATTGCCAGCCACGCTATCGCAGGGTTGGCAAGATTGAAGAACAACCAGCCCAGAGCAACGTAATTAAAGGTCAAAAAAACACCCAAAGCACCCAAAACCTTTTGGCTGCCCTGGGTCTGTGCCCAGGTTGGGATACGTGGACAAATAAATTCACTCCAGCGGTTTTGGACAAACAGACCGATTCCATGCCAGAGTCCCCATATTGCAAAACCGGCCGTCACCCCATGCCAGAGGCCGATCAGGACAAATGTACTGATCTGGGTTATAAAAATGATCACCCAAACTGGCAAAGGGTTTTTAGCAGACCGAATTGCACGCGTAAGCGGATTGAAATAATAGGCCCTGAACCATTGCGTTAAGCTTATGTGCCACGAATTCCAGAACTGGGTTAAATTTGGCTTTAGATATGGCGCGTTGAAATTCTCAGGCAAACGGATGCCCATCAGGCGCCCCATTCCTATGGCAATATCTGTATAACCGCTAAAATCAAAATAGATCTGAAAAGCGTATGCATATAAAAAGACCCACATCCAGCCAGTCGATTTAACCTGTGTAACAAGGACATTACTCAGGGATATGAACGCCAGCAGGTCCGCCACCACAAATTTTTTGAACATTCCAACAAACAAACGCGTACCGGCATCCAACCAGTCATCATTAGCTAGAGGCAGCGGCGCATTTAATTCTTTTACAAAGCGCTCAACACGGTCTATGGGTCCGGCCGTAAAGGAAGGAAAAAAAATGGCGTAATTGAAGTATTCTGCAATCGTCAGAGGCGGCAGCCTGCCGGACTGTTTATCGCGTATGGTGTGGAGCAGACGGAATGCAATGTAGGAATATCCTAGCCAGGTTAAAGGGGTGGTCTTGTCGGCTGGATCAGCTCCCCGCAAATTTACAAGATATTCTGAAACAATATGTATTAATCCGGGTGTCTTTATTATTACAAATATCAAGAGTATGGCTGCTAATGCCACAATTTGAAAAAAATGGCGGCCATTTTGCCAACGAATAATAAGAATCGTTATAAGGGCAAGCCCAAACAAGGCAGCCAAAGCTAGTTCAAGATTTGGGGTTCGGGAGGTATAAATCTGGTTAAATTTAAATACACGGTTCAAATCCATTAATAGGGTTACGGAAACCAGGATTGCGACAGCGGACCAGTTTTCCCCCCATTTTCGAGATTCAAGGGGAGTAGTCAAAGCCCAACATAACAAAGTAATCGCCAGTGTACCCACTGGCAGCCAGAATAGAAGGGTGACAAAAGGTTCATTCGGTTGAAGCCAGAAAATCGCAAAAGTACTGATCGCCAACATCCCCAGTTGCCGGCCTCTCGGTATTTGACCAACAATGATCGCAAGAATAACCAAAAGAGCAATTTGAAGAATGGTCATTTTAAAATCCCTGATAAATCCAGGTTGGCGAGGTATCGATGGTGAAAATAACCAATGCGATCAAAATTAAGGCCAGCGTCAAAGCCAGCAGGTTTTCTTTGTTAAATATTGCACCCAATATCTTTTTCAACATTGGATGATCCATTAAGTAGCTGACTGACGCAAATACGAATCCATAAACGCGTCAAGGTCCCCGTCTAGAACAGATTGCGTATTTCCGGTTTCATATTCTGTCCGGTGATCTTTTACCATTTGATATGGATGCAGTACATAGGATCGGATCTGGCTTCCCCATTCGGCTTTTGTATACTCTCCTCGCAAGACAGCAATCTCCTGCTCTTTTTCAGCGTGTTTTATCTCTAGCAGACGCGCACGTAGTACCCGCAAGGCGTTCTCCCGGTTTTGCAACTGCGATCGTTCATTCTGGCACGTTACCACGATACCGGTCGGAATATGGGTCAACCGGACGGCTGTGGCGTTCTTCTGGACATTCTGCCCACCTGCCCCTGAAGAACGAAAAACGTCCATCTTTATATCATTCGGGTTGATCTCGACTTCCGTATCATCCATCGCTACCTGTGGCAGGATCTCTACCAGGGCGAAGGACGTATGACGCCGGTGTGCGGCATCGAAGGGCGAAAGGCGCACCAGGCGATGTACACCTTTTTCAGAGCGCAAATAGCCATAAGCATATTTCCCGTTGATTGCAATGGTTACGCTCTTCAATCCGGCTTCTTCCCCATCGGTCCGGTCGAGGATCTCGGTTTTATAACCGCGCGTGTCTGCCCACCGTAGATACATTCGTTCTAACATCGCAGCCCAATCTTGTGAATCTGTACCGCCTGCTCCAGCATGGATGGCAAGCAAAGCATCATCATCATCATACCGACCGGAGAGCATGGTAGTGAAAGCACGCTTTTGTAGATCGGCTTCGAGTGCAGTTGTTTCCAGTTCAAGGTCACCCCGCAGGGACTCATCGTCCATTCGTACCAATTCCATTAAATCATGTAAATGTCCGTTGAACTTTCGCCACGAATCTACTTCCTCGCGCAAATCCGATACGGATTTCATCATGCGCTGCGCCGTAGCGGGGTCATTCCAAAGATTGGGGTTTTCGATTTCCTTTTCCAGTTCGGCTAACTTTGCCTTCTTGTCTGCAAAGTCAAAGACGCTCCAAAAGTTGATTGGTCAAATTTTGTGCGTGGGTCAATCGATCAAGCAAATCTTGCATGGTTCCTCCGATAATAAATCAATATAAATAATTTCAACCATTTTCATTTTGGATGGATGGTTTCCTAAAGTTATGGTTAACTCACTTGTTTATTTAAAAATTTTCGTGCATGATTTCTTATTGATTTTATCGACCAAGGATTCCTTCGATGAACGCATTCGGATCGAAAGGCTGCAAATCATCGACCTTCTCACCGAGTCCCGCATATAAAATGGGTAATTGCAATTCATTTTGAATGGCAAATGCCATACCACCGCGGGCCGAAGAATCCAACTTCGCTAAAATCACTCCGCTTACTTTTACAGCATCCTTGAACGCACGCGCTTGCTGCAAGGCGTTTTGTCCGGTAGTGGCATCCAATACCAACCAGACTTCATGCGGTGCACCTGCAAGAGCCTTACCGACTACACGATACACCTTCTTCAATTCTTCCATCAAATTGAACCGGGTATGCAGGCGGCCTGCTGTATCGATCAGGATGACATTTAATTTACGTGCAATTCCCGCTTGAACTGCGGTAAACGCAACCGCACCCGGATCGCTATCGGGAGCTCCTGCTATCACATCGACTTTTAGCCGATCACCCCAGACCTGTAATTGATCCACGGCTGCGGCACGGAAGGTATCTGCAGCACCGAAAAGGACTGATCTCCCCTCTTCGATAAACCGCTGTCCAAGTTTCGCGATCGTCGTGGTTTTACCTGAACCGTTGACCCCTACTATAAGGATTACTTTCGGTCCCAAAGTATCTCCTGACCATTCGAGTGGCGATGGCGTGATCAACCTCTTTCGGAGTTCTACCCGCAGGGCATTGTGGAGTTCATCGGCACGCGTTAATCCTTGATCCCGTACATGGGATTTAAGACCCACAATGACTTCGGTGGTCGTTTCAAAGCCCATATCTGCCTGGATCAAGAGAGATTCCAGGTCATCCCAGGTTTCCTTTGTTATTTCCGAAGTACCCAGCAAATCTGCCAGGCGACCAAATGCAGTTTTGCTGGTCTTTGATAATCCCTCACGCCAGCGCGAAAGGAGTTCAGCCATGACGCGGGATTATATCATGCAGGTTTAAATCCCCTCCTGGCCATTCTCGAAGCATGCTTAGGCACCGATTACGCCAACCCACCCCTACCTTACAGCCTAAGGTAAGGTGCGAGGAGATGCACAGGTTTTATGATATACTCCTGCCGATTTTGAAAAGTAGCTGATTTAAGCAAAACAGAAGGATATAATATGGGTATGGTGGAAGAACCAATTCACGTGACTGATTCAGCTTTTGAGAAAAGTGTGCTTCAGTCGACTTTGCCGGTAATTGTTGACTTCTGGGCGCCCTGGTGTGGTCCATGTAAGATGGTCGCTCCGGTCCTGGAAAAACTTGCCAAGGAGTATTCTGGCAAGATTATCGTTGCAAAAGTGAATACTGATGAAAATCCTGAATGGGCCGGTAAGTTTGGTGTTCAAGGCATTCCGACCATGCTGTTTGTGTCAGGCGGTAAGGTCGTTCACCGTCAGGTAGGCGCGCTCCCGGAGCGAATGTTGCGCGATGTGGTCTCACAATTCATGGAGGTCATCGCATCCAATTAGAAAAAGCACAAAGAGGCTTTCTATAATTGGTGCTATTGTTTTCACCTCAGGTTTAATATTGACACCTTGTGTGGAGGAGACCCTAGTTAATTCACACAGGCATCCACGCTTATTCTCGGTAATCTATCTTCGTCGATTCCGGGTTTTATTCCTATCACGCAACAGGGCAATGAACATCCCTTATTAGGTACTATCTCCGACGGCGACATACCTATCCGTGCATATTCCTTTTTCAGCGGAAGGCGGCCTTTCCCGCTCGGGATTTTTGCCCTCGAATATAAGGATGAAGGTGTTAGTAAATGGTATTATTCATAACCGTTTTTACGGATCAAAAAGCAGTTCACTAGAAGAAATGGAGTAAGCAAAATGATGAAACAATTCCTTATCGCTGTCGCCGCACTGGCTCTCTTATCGAGCGCCGCCTGCGCGCAAGCCACCCCCACGGTTGATCCATCTCAGATCCAGGCTTCGGCTGTAGCTGCCGCAAACACTATGGTCGCATTGACCCAGGCTGCCATTCCAACGGCCACGGAAATCCCGCCCTCTCCACTCCCCAGCCCGACTGAACTTCCAAGCCCAACGCCGTTTGCGCTTCCCACACTGGATAATTCTTCCTTTCCGACTGCAGTTGGATCAGTTCCTACCAATCTCCCTTCAGGCACTGCAAGTAGTGATAATTGCAATCAAGCGATGTCCATAAATCCGACCGGGAAAAAGACGCCGCTTCATATAATAAATACAACAAAAGGTACGGTTAATTTATCCCTTTATCTCAATAAAACCCCATTTGGTGAGTGCGGATTTGCTCGTATTTCACCTATCGCCAAGGGTGGGTCCGCAGATTACACATTACCCTCGGGTACTTATTATGCATGTGGATATGCCAACGATCCCAAGCATCAGTCTACTCCATGTGGATATACCTTCACTACCAAAGGCCCACTTAAATTAACGTTATACATTTATACAGATACATTCAAGCTTACTCAGTAGTAGGTTTTGCTCCTTAAGTATTTGAATCAAGAAGGATACGCCCAATGCGTATCCTTCTTGATTCAATAGCAATTTTGTTTGTTCACGGTCCTGGTATAAAGCCGGAAACTATTCTTTTTTACGCTCAATGTGTGCACCCAATGAATTCAGTTTCGCCTCTACATTTTCATAACCGCGGTCTATCTGGCTGATATTGCGTATTGTGGAAGATCCTTTGGCTGCCAGGGCAGCCAGTAAAAGGGCCATACCCGCCCGGATATCCGGGCTTTCGAGTTTTTCGCTGTATAACTGGGTTGGTCCCTGCACCACGCACCTATATGGATCGCATAAAATGATGCGGGCTCCCATACTCACAAGTTTATCTGTGAAATACATGCGCCCGGAATACATCCAGTCATGGAACAGCACAGACCCCGTCGCCTGTGTCGCAACCGTGATCGCCACGCTGATCAGGTCGGTGGGATAAGCCGGCCAAACGTTCGTTTTGATCTCGGGTATGGCGCCGTCTATATCGGGAACGACTTTTAAGGATTGATCAGATTTTACGAGGAGATCATCCTTTTCGATTTGCCATTGGAGTCCAATGCGCCTGAATGCCTGGGTAATCATTTCCAAATAATAGACGCCCGCATTCCTGATACGGATCTCACCGCCGGTTACCGCAGCCGCCCCTGCAAAACTAATTACTTCCAGGTAATCTGGGCCTATCGTAAACTCCCCTCCATGTAATTGAGGGACACCTATGACGTGTAATGTATTGGACCCGATATCTTTTATTTTTGCACCTAGCTTATTCAGGAACTGGCAAAGCTCCTGGACATGGGGTTCGGAAGCCGCGTTGTGAATGATGGTCTCTCCCGTTGCAGTCACAGCAGCCATAATGATATTCTCAGTCGCTGTGACACTCGCTTCATCCAGCAATAGTTCGGCTCCTTTCAACCCTGAAGAACGAAAATTAAAAATCCGCTCGTACGTCACTTCCATTCCCAGGGCTTGCAGGGCGATGATATGTGTATCCAGCCTGCGGCGGCCAATTACATCTCCTCCCGGAGGAGGAAGCCGCAAATTTCCACAACGGGCGGTAACCGGACCGGCCAACAAAATGGACGCTCGGATGCGCCGGCAAAGGTCTGGGTCGAGGTCTCCTGGCCGCACCGTACCAGCAGTAATTCGCCAGGTGCTCGCGTCCAAATTCTCGAATTGGACCCCGAGGCTCTCGATCAAACGCCGCATATCTAGAACGTCCCGTATCTGAGGTATATTGTGTAATATTATCGGTTCTCCGGTCAGGATACAGGCTGCCAGTAAAGGCAGGGCAGCATTTTTATTTCCTGAAGGCGTGACCACACCGCGCAGCGGTATTCCACCTTCTATGATGAATTCATCCATACTTCTATCTCCTGGGGAGGATTTAATTTCTTATTGCACGACTTACATGACAGCGAGCTAACCATGAATCTCGTCAGGCAATGACCAGAATCGAGTATAGCGGGCCAGTAAGATTGTAAGTCAGTTTAATTGATTCGCCAAGCAGGACGGATTCAAACCAAATTAAAGTAAATTCTTGCTATGCTATAATTATGTAGTGGATGAGATTATTTAATCGAAGGATAAATCTTTAACCTGACAATTTTATAATCCAAAATTAATTATTGAGGGAAGATCTAATCTATGGGAATAATATTAGGCATGATCATCCTGGGCTTGATTGGCGGGTGGCTGGTTAATTATCTCGCAGACGTTTTACCCGAAACAAGGGCCATCGGCCAACCGGTTTGTTGGAATTGTCATTCTGTATTCTCCTGGCGGGATTATTTTCTTTTCCATAAATGCACAACTTGTGGTAAATACAGGACGAGCAGAACATTTATCATACAGGCTTTGATCCCCGTCATCACTGTTTACTTGTGGCTGGTACCTCCAGCCCAGCTTGAATTCCCGCTGGCTTTTATTTTATTTATATACTTAATGTTGATTGCAATCATTGATATCGAGCATCGCTTAATCTTACATATGACGAGCATCGCAGGTGCCATTATCGGTCTGGGGATCGGGATTCACTTGCACGGGATCGTCATAACCCTGATCGGGGGAGCGGTAGGGTTTTGCGTTATGCTCGCCTTTTATTTTCTCGGCGAACTATTTGTGCGCTATATGTCGAAGAGGAGAAATGAGACTATCGATGAAGTAGCGCTTGGTTTTGGAGATGTAAACCTGGCTGGTATTACCGGGCTTTTATTAGGATGGCCGGGGATTATCCTGGGATTATTGTTCGCAATTTTGGCCGGAGGTCTCATAAGCTTATTGATCGTCATGGGGATGCTCATACGCCGTCAATACAAGGCTTTCTCCGCAATTCCTTATGGACCTTTCTTGATTTTAAGTATTCTCGTCCTGCTCCTCCGTCCCTAAGGAATTCTTAATCTCTAAACTGGATCCATACGAGAGCCTAAAGAACTCCTTATTGCAGCTTCGTATCTTTCGTAAAATTGGTTTTTCCTTATTACCCGATATAAATGTTTTTTTTCTGCATGATCAACGGTTAGTCAGGTGAGTGGAGTGGTCCGGTGCCAAGTCGGTATCCAAACCCTCGCACCGTTAAAAGCAGCGATGGATTGGACGGATCCCTTTCGATCTTTTTGCGTAGCATAAGGATATATCGGCGCACCATGGAAGCATCTTCCTCCTGGCGATACCCTCCCCACACTTCTTGTATCAATTCCCGTTCACCAGCCACTTTACCCTGACGCCGTACCAAGGCTTCCAGCAGGCGGAATTCGGTGGGAGTTAACTCCACCACTCGCTCGTCCACGAAAGCCTGGTATTTGTTCATATCCAGCTTGATATTCCCGTGGGTCGCATAACTATTTTCTTTTACCGGGGAATTGGCTCGCGCAAGTACAGCCTGCATACGCGCCACAAGTTCTGCAAAGCTGAAAGGCTTGGTGACATAATCGTCCACACCAAGGCGAAAACCGCGCAGTTTATCGGCCTCGCTTGATTTAGCGGTTACCATGACGATGGGCACCTGTGTCATTTCCCGCAGCCTGGCGCAGATTTCCCAGCCATCCATTCCAGGCATCATTACATCCAGCAAAACCAGGTCAGGGCGTTCGTTATATGCCAATTTGATACCGGAGGTCCCATTGGCTGCCGTAAAAACCTGGAAGTCTGAATCCTGGAGATATTGGCCAAGTAAATCCAGCAGGGTCGGATCGTCATCGATCAAAAGGATCTTGTTTCTCATGGTGCAACACCCAAATAAAAATAGAAACTTGCCCCCCCGTCGGCCGGTGGCTTAAAATGAAGTTCACTGTTCATGGCTCGTAAAAGTTGCTGGGATAGATAAAGGCCAAGTCCGTATCCGTACACAGCTTGTGAATCTTTTGCCTCTAAGCGTTGGAACCGTTGAAAAAGTAGAGTCTGCTTTTCTACCGGGATCCCTGGCCCAAAATCCCTCACCTCCACCCGCACCTGGCTGCCTTCGAGTTGCGCGCAGATTCGCACAATGCTTTGAGGCGCGTATTTAAACGAATTATCAACCAGGTGGGTAAGCACGCTTCGAAGTGCATCCTTATCCGCGAATACGAAAGGCAATTCGTCTCCCACCTCTAATCGGATGCGGTCAATATCAGGTAGATTTCTCCATCCGTTGCGTACTTCTCCTAAGGTTAATGTCAGGGAAAGCTTCAAAGGATGCAGGACATATCGGCCGGCCTCCATCGCCGAAACGTTCAAAATATTTTCAACGAAGCGCGTCAATCTTTGGATTTCGGCTTGAAGTAATAATAATGTCTTCTGGCTGCTTGCATCGTGTTCCCTGCTTAAAAGCAGTTCCAATCCCCCGCCCAGGTTTGTCAATGGTGCTCGCATCTCATGCGAAACCAGCGATACGAAATCGGTCTTGATTTGATCCAATTCCTGCAATACTTTGTTTTGCTCTTCTAGTTGGCGATAAGCCTGTTGGAGTGTGCTTGTCCGGTCTTCAACTTTCTGTTCCAGTTGGGTGTTCAGATCCCCTAATTTCTTATACACCTCCTGCAATTCGTCATAGGCATGTTGGATCGCATCGCGTTGTTTCTTCTGCTCGCTCAGGTCATGTGCCACGCCCGCAATTAATATCCTGTTGTTCTCTGAAACGATGGGGCTTAGGGAAAGTAAAAAAAGCGTACCGCCCCTTTTCAAAGCCGCATTTACTGTCTGCTCCTTTTTTATTGATCGTTCTACTTCTATCGGGGAAAGATCGTCGAAGACTTCAAATAGCGATCTCCCGATCAGGTCGCTTACATCCTCGGCGTCAATAATAGCTGCGCAGGCCTGGTTACCTAACAAGATCTTACCGGCCGGGTCGCAGATAAAACTCGGATCGCCCAGGTTCTTGAATAACTGCCAATATTGGTTTAATTCGGCCTCACCGGCGCGGATTCCCAGGCGGACAATAAGCATCACGCCCAGCAACGCACTCATCCATAAGCCGAAAGGAGAAAACCCGCCGCGCAGCCGCCAATCGGCAAGGACATACCAGAACAAGACCACCACCAGCGCCAGGGGTAAGACCTTCTGGAATTGAATTCCCATGTCGATGCCGGCAGGTTGGTTGTCAACCCCGGTTTCGTCGTTTTTCCGGTCCTTTTCAAAAACCGCACCTAATCCCATTAAAAGGGATCCGCAAACCCATCCGAGACTGACAAAGCTTCCGGCGTGATAATTCCCAAGGAGCAAAAGGGATATATGGACATAATCTGAAATAAGGAACGCTCCCCATGCTGCTCCAAGGAATATCGCCGTATGACGCGGCACCCAATTCGCAAGCGAAAAATTCGCCAATAAAATGAGCAGGATGCAGTCTGCTATGGGTGCACTGACAATAATCAGGGAATCAAGTCGTAGTGGTGCCGGGTCGGAGATCGGCCGTACAAATAACAAGAAACCCAAAGTCACGACCACACCCGAAGAAATGATCGCCAGGCTCAAGTTGCCCGGTGGCGGCTAGGAACGTGTCATCGTGCTGACTCACGTTCTGGGCCAACCAGCCATCCTCATCTGCCGCACCCCGTCGATAACGTTGGGCTGATCGCCCCTTTCCCACCGCTTGCGTGGGGGAAAGGGGTCGGGGGATAGAGGGGGCGGTCTATTACCGCGTCAAAAATTCAGCAGTCTCAACGAGCCGTGCCG
>CAZPCR010000063.1:0-10652 GCA_964585035.1 uncultured Anaerolineaceae bacterium | reverse complement strand
TTCTATACAGTTTTGGCCGTTATGCGTGATCGTTACATTTTCGATCAGTGTGTTTTTTGCCATATTTGGGTTGGCAACGGTACCGGAAATCAGGATACCACCCCAGGCGTTATCGTGGACAGAGCCACCATTTATTACGTTGTTATACCCACTAACAATATAACCATGATCAGAAGAATTGGCTGCAATACAATTCTTTACCGTTACGTTGTCTGCATTGATAACTACTTGCGTTATTACGGAATTGGTGCATAAAATTGTCATGGATTTATTGATGTTTACCTGGGCATAAGTTCCAGGTTGAACATTGACGGTTGCCCCCGAAGAGACCGTATCGGCTGCTTTCTGGAGTGTTTTCCAGGGTTGACTTTGGGAACCGGGATTCGAATCTGAGCCTTGTATTACATCTACATAATAATTAGTTGTTGTACCGGGAGTCGGACTTACTGAAGGAGTCAAACTTATTGTCGGAGTTGGACTTACCGAAGGAATTGAACTGCCGGTCGCAGTTGGGATTGGCAGGGTTGAGGTTGGGCTCGGGAGCGGCGTTGAACTACCAGTCGCAGTGGGAGCCGCAGATGTAAAAGTTGGGGTAGGAGTAACTGACCCGGGATTTATAGTAAGGGCATTCACAATCCAGGCTGGATCCGATCCGCCGGCATCTGAAAACTCGAGCGATAACGAACCGCTGGATACGGAAACAACAAACGTGTTGACCGCGAAACCGCCTACGGCCGAGTTGACATTTCCAAGAACTGTCGTTCCATTGGCTTTTACCACCATATTGTCATGAGCGTAATTTTGGTCACCCATAGTAACAGTGACGGAATAACTACCGTTTGGCAGGTCCACCTTGAATGTCCCTGCGCCAGCATTACTCATTACAAAGTCCCTCAGCAAATCGTCTGCCAGGTTGGTTCTGTCTCTCGATTGGAGACCGGAAGTGCTTGTCCATCCGAATCCGCCAGAGGTGTAGCAAGTTGTTTCAGTTATTCTTGTGTATCCCGAAGAAAGTGGGGAAGAAGCCGTACCGAAATCAAATTTATATGTATTCGAAATTGAAATGCCGGTAGAAGTTGAAACGCCCAGGGTCGGGCTCGGGAGGGGGGTTGAGCTACGGGTCGCAGTGGGAGCCGCAGATGTAAAAGTTGGGGTAGGAGTAACTGACCCGGGATTTATAGTAAGGGCATTCACAATCCAGGCTGGATCCGATCCGCCGGCATCTGAAAACTCGAGCGATAACGAACCGCTGGATACGGAAACAACAAACGTGTTGACCGCGAAACCGCCTACGGCCGAGTTGACATTTCCAAGAACTGTCGTTCCATTGGCTTTTACCACCATATTGTCATGAGCGTAATTTTGGTCACCCATAGTAACAGTGACGGAATAACTACCGTTTGGCAGGTCCACCTTGAATGTCCCTGCGCCAGCATTACTCATTACAAAGTCCCTCAGCAAATCGTCTGCCAGGTTGGTTCTGTCTCTCGATTGGAGACCGGAAGTGCTTGTCCATCCGAATCCGCCAGAGGTGTAGCAAGTTGTTTCAGTTATTCTTGTGTATCCCGAAGAAAGTGGGGAAGAAGCCGTACCGAAATCAAATTTATATGTATTCGGAAGCGGCGAAGTTGATGCACGAGTTGCAGTGGGTTTCGGCGAAGGGGTGCTAGACGACGAAACTGAATTAGAAGATAATTGGTTTGGGGGCGGAGTGATTGTATCTGTTGGAGCGGGAGCGCCTACAGTTGGGGTGGGTAGCGGAGTTGAGGTGTTCGCGGCGGTCGGATTTGCAGATGTTGGAGCTGGGACTGCCGTTGAATTTAAAGTTGCTGCAGGGTTATTCGCGGTTGGGATAACAGGCTTTTGAGTGGCTGTTGGATTTGAGTTAGTTGTCGCCGTGGGTTGAGCGCTTGTCGGTCCGGATACCATTATCTGGTCTACACCTACATACTCTCCACTTGCATGTACTAATTTTATTTCGTGTGTTCCAGGACTTACATGGGGGCTATCCCATTCATGTTGATAGATAATCTTGGAGGTAGTTTCGCTAATTGTGGTGAGCTTGCTCCCATCTACAAAAACATCGAAAATGCCGTGTGACGGATCGCTCGTGTAAATCAACGCGAAAGCAGTACCTGCCATCGTAAAGGTCACACTGTCATCCACTTTTGGGGATTCATGAAGATGACCTTGAACTGCCTCGCTTGAATCGACAATCTCCCAGCTTCCTGTATACGACAATGCGGATGCCGCATCATCATATTTTCCGGTTGTCATCGTTTTATTTAAGGGAGCCTGAGGTAAAGAGTTAGGTTTTGTCAAACTTGAGCCTGCACTGACCTGCAACACAGCCCCAATGTTATTTCCGAATAAGCTGAAGACCAAGCCAATAAACACTATTATGCGTACTAATTGACCGATACGACTCTTTTTCATTCTTTCTTGATACCTTTCAAACTATTTAGTAATAAGGTAAATAACCTTAATATGCGCAATTAACGCTAAGGTATTCTATTGGATTTATTTTAGGGATTTGGGGTAATGACAGATTTGTTAGGTAAGTTATCGCTAATTCTTCCCCTAATATGCTTTATTATCAAAATTGTAAATAGAACTAAAGCAGAAATCTTCGGCGATAATTAGTTTGATTAAATAATTATAGCCAAAAGAAATTCCTGTTTTTTATGAGAGAAATATATTAAATTAATTATATTTATTTGAGGATGGGAAAAAGTGTTTGATGGATCGACTGATCCAAATTAATTCATCACCAGGTATTTAAGGATTTGCGCCCCCGGAGAGGCTCGAACTCTCAACCACCAGATTCGAAGTCTGTTACTCTATCCATTGAGCTACGGGGGCGTATTCGGGATTATACACGAAATGGTTTATCTTGCCCGCCTTCGGGGTTGCAAGGTAGAATCAAACCACTCTAGCCCAAAGGACCTTCCATGACGGACATACAAAGCTTTGGTGAGCGCGTAATCGAGAATCTCGAAAAAGTCATTGTCGGCAAGCGGGATGCAGTCGAGCTGATCGTTATCGGGTTGCTTTGTCAGGGACATATTTTGATCGAAGATGTTCCCGGAGTAGGCAAGACAATGTTGGCGCGTGCCCTGGCTCGTTCGCTTGAATGTGCTTTTAACCGGATCCAATTCACCCCCGACATGCTTCCGAGCGATGTAACAGGCGTTTCCATTTATAACCAGAAGAAAGGCGAATTTGAGTTTCGCCCGGGGCCAATTATCGGCCAGATCATTTTAGCGGATGAAATCAACCGGGCTACACCGAAGACCCAGGCTGCCCTGCTGGAAGCGATGGAGGAGCATCAGGTAACGGTAGATGGTACAACCCATATTCTTTCCCAGCCTTTCATGGTATTAGCCACCCAAAACCCGATTGAATATGAGGGAACCTTTCCCTTGCCAGAGGCACAACTCGACAGATTCCTGATACGCGTCCGGTTGGGATATCCGGATTTCAATGACGAAATTAAAATCCTGGACAATCAACAACTCAGGCACCCTATTGAAACCCTTGAATCGGTCTCAAAGGTCGAGGATGTTTTGCTGGCCGCGGAAGGTATAAAAAAAGTTTTCGTTTCACCTCTCGTGAAACGATATATAACTGACTTAACAAGGCAGACCCGCCAAAGCGGGGATATATACCTGGGTGCGAGTCCGCGCGGGACATTGGCTCTGTCGCGTGCCTCCCAGGCACGCGCCGCTTTGAGTGGACGGGATTTTGTCTTACCCGACGATGTAAAAGATATGGCCGTACCAGTATTAGGTCATCGGATCATAGTAAGTCCGGCAGCGCGCCTGCGAGAGTTGAGCGCGGATCGAATTGTTCAAGAGATCTTACACACTACTCCGGCACCGGGAGGCGATTTTGGTCGAACGCCGGTGGTTGAGAAGAAATCAAAATGAATATTGGGCGAACAGTCATCGCCCTATTAATATTTACCGGATTGGCTGGATCTTTGATCAACGGCTCGGCATATTATTCGCATCTGTTGTCCCTTGGTCTGATCCTGGTTTTTGGCGCGTGGGTGTGGGTAACGAGCGTGGCCCGGTCACTGCATCTGAGCCGAACGGCCGATTTTTTACGCGCCAGTGTTGGTGATATTTTTAAGGAACAATATGAGATTTTGAATACCGGCCGCCTGCCGGGCTTATGGATTGAGCTTACTAATGAAATGCAAGTGCCGGCCGCTGGGGGTTCTCGTTTGTTATCCAAGGTAAATCATAACGAAAAGCAATCTTACGTGGTCCGTACGTGGTTAACGCGAAGGGGCAGCTTTCCAATCGGCCCCACCGTTTTGACTGTATCCGACCCCCTTGGTTTATTCCGTGTGGCAAGATATTTTCCGGCTGAAAAGTCATTGGTGGTCCTCCCGATGACCTTCCCAATACAATCATTCATCTCCCCACCGGGGCTGCTTCCCGGCGGTCGTGTCATCCGTCGAAAATCAACGGATATCACCCCGCATGCAGCGGGTATACGTGAATATACAGCCGGGGATCCGATGAAGCGGATCCATTGGCGGATGTCAGCCAGGCGTGGGCAATTAATGGTCAAGGAATTTGAACAGGACCCGCAGTCGGAAGTTTGGATTTTTTTGGACGCCCAACAAAAAGTCCATGCACACAAATTGTTTGCCACACCTGAGATACCACTTGAGAGTTTGCTTTTCAGCCGGCGGCCAAAACTGACACTCCCGCCGTCCACGTTGGAATATGAGATCAGTATCGCGTCTTCCCTTGCGCATTACTTCATCGAACAAAAGCGCGCAGTCGGTCTTGTCACCGAAGAACGAACATATACCATGATCCCGGCGGAGCGAAGTGAGCGCCAGGAAAATAAAATCCTGGAAACGCTTGCTTTTCTGGAGGGCAAAGGCGAGCTATCCATCGCGGCGTTGGTGAGTGCGCAAGCTCCCCAGCTTCCACAGGGTTCAAGCGTCATCTTACTAACACCCACCACATCCCTTGACCTATTAATTGTGACTGAAAATCTGCAACGACGAAACCTGCGGCCGGTTGTGATTCTGCTTGTCGCCGAGACATTCGACGGAAGAAAAGGAACTGATAAGGTCGCGAGCCGATTAATCGAACAACGTGTGCCTGTTTGCCTGGTCCATTGCGACACGGATCTCAGCCAGGCATTATCCAATTTTTCATCCAACTCTATATCAACGGATGCAACTATATGGCAAAGACCGACGTTATAACACTTGATTTAAATTTTCAGGGTAAGACCCAAACGATTGCTTCTTATTTAATCCGGCATTCGAGCGGTGTCGTGTTGATAGAAAGCGGCCCGGGTTCCTCGATAACAGGACTTCAATCGGGACTGGCTGCAAATGGACTTACTGTTTCCGACGTCACCCATGTTCTATTAACTCACATTCACCTCGATCATGCCGGAGCGGCAGGGTGGTTGGCACGGCAGGGTGCTCAAATCTACGTCCATCCAATCGGCGCGCCGCACATGTTAAACCCGGAAAAGCTGCTTGCCAGCGCTGCACGCATTTATGGCGATCAAATGGAAAAATTATGGGGTGAATTCCTTCCGGTACCGAAGGACCGACTCGTAATTGCCGGGGATGGAGAAGAGATCGTTATTGGGAACCTGCATTTCGTTCCAATCGCTACTCCCGGTCACGCCGAGCATCATAATATTTATCTCTTCGAGGATATTTGCTTTTCCGGGGATGTGGGCGGAGTTCGTATTCCCGGTTATCAATATCTGCGAGTCCCCATGCCGCCCCCTGAGTTGCATTTTGGCAAATGGCGTGAAAGTATTGCCCGTTTAAAGAAGGAAAAATTTACGCATATCGCTCCGACGCACTTCGGCATTTTCGATGACCCCGTCTGGCAATTAAATGCAGTGGAAAAAGATCTGAATGAATCAGAGCGGTGGATTGAACAAGCAATGCTCCCCAAGCCGCAGATCGAAGATTTGCGACGGCAGTTCACAGATTGGATAAATGAAGCGGGTCAGCAGCAAGGATTGAATGCGGATGTGGTAAAAGCTTATGAATTGGCGAACCCGCCGGGAATGTCTGCAGATGGTCTGCTGCGCTATTGGAATAAATTCCGCAGTTCATGAAATGTTTATGCCCTTCTAACCCGGTACCCTTTGAAGCCGCGTAAATTTCTATCAGGCCTCCCTGCCGCTCATGGTATCATGTTTGATAGATACCAGAAACACCCGTTCAAGATATACTAAATTTGCAGGAGATAACATGGACCATTTCTTATCCATTTCGGAATTATCGTCCTCCGAAGTACAAGACCTACTCGATTTAGCCATCCGCTTGAAAAAAGAATATTTTAATAATGGCAACCAGCCTCTGTTCAAAGGGAAAGTTCTGGGCATGATCTTTCAGAAACCCAGCCTGCGTACGCGTGTATCCTTTGATATGGCGATGCGTCATATGGGAGGCGACGCCCTCTATCTTTCCCCGAATGAGATCGGCCTTGGAAAGCGCGAATCCATTGCCGATATCGCGCGTGTTCTATCCGGATATGTTCAGGCATTAATGGCGCGCGTTTTCGAACATGAGCATGTAATTGAACTGGCAAAATGGTCCTCCATCCCCGTCGTGAATGGGCTTAGTGATTACAACCATCCATGTCAGGGCATGTCTGATGCATTGACCATCCAGGAAAGATTTGGCAAGGCGAAGGGTCTCAATGTAACATTTGTAGGTGATGGGAATAACGTGGCTGTTTCATTGATGCATGTTTCAGCCAAGCTGGGTTGGAATTTTACGATTGCCAATCCCGAAGGTTATGGATTGAACCCGGCACCAATAGAAATTGCTAAAAAGATAGCCGTACAAACTGGCAGTAAATTGGCTTTCGTGCAGGATCCACATGAAGCCGTCCGGGATGCACAAGTAATATATACTGATACATGGACAAGTATGGGACAGGAAGAAGAAACCGCCCGGCGTGAAAAGGTATTTCCGCCGTATCAAGTCAACGCGAAGCTGGTCGGTGAAGCGGACAAAGACGTCATCGTCATGCATTGTCTGCCTGCACACCGCAACCAGGAATTAACCGACGATGTAGCCGATGGTCCGCATTCCGTCATTTTTCCTCAAGCGCATAACCGCCTGCACGCGCAAAAGGCTATCCTGGCACGGTTATTTGCCGTGGCATAATGAAAGCAATTGAAAATTATAGGTATTTTTATTTTCCGAAATTTGAATTGTCTAGTAAAGGATGCTCTGTGGAATCACAAGAATTTATTCATCTCGAAGAAGAATACGGCGCTCACAATTACTCTCCCCTTGACGTGGTTATCACGCGCGGCGAGGGAGTGTGGGTATACGATGTGGATGGTAACAAATATCTCGATTGCCTGTCCGCCTACTCCGCTCTCAACCAGGGACATGTCCACCCGAAAATCCTGAATGCTTTACTGGAACAAGCCGGGAAACTTACTTTGACTTCACGAGCATTTCGCAACGATCAACTGCCATTATTTTATAAAGAACTGTCTGAAATGACCGGCTATGAGATGTCCTTACCCATGAACAGCGGGGCAGAGGCAGTCGAGACGGCAATCAAGCTGGCGCGGAAATGGGCTTATACGATAAAAGGCGTGCCTCGTCACCAGGCGGAGATCATCACGGCGGCGGGCAACTTTCACGGCAGGACGACTACGATCGTGTCGTTCTCGACTGAACTTTCGTATCGCGATGATTTTGGTCCATTCACACCCGGGTTTGTAACAGTACCGTTCGGTGATGTATCTGCCATTGAAAAAAAAGTCAACAAAAATACCGCGGCTGTTTTGCTTGAACCGATCCAGGGTGAAGGTGGCGTGATCGTCCCGCCAGCAGGTTATCTCAGGAATGCAGCCGAGATATGCAGGAAGAATAATGTCTTGTTTATTGCCGACGAAATCCAAACCGGATTAGCGCGTACCGGGAAGTTATTTGCGAGCGATCACGAAGGCGTTCGTCCCGATATTATGATCATTGGCAAGGCCTTGGGGGGCGGATTTTACCCGGTTTCCGCGATCCTGGCCGATAAGCCAATCCTCAGTTTGTTCAGACCTGGCGACCATGGCTCGACGTTTGGCGGCAGCCCGCTGGCTGCCGCAGTAGGACGCGCTGCTCTGGCTGTCATCCGGGAAGAGAAGCTGGCTGACCGGGCCGAGCAGATGGGAACGTATTTTATGGATCAACTGGCAGAGATTCCCAGTCCCCATGTAAAGGATGTACGCGGTAAGGGTCTCCTGATCGGGGTGGAGTTGAAACCTGAATCAGGTGGAGCGCGTCGTTTCTGTGAGGCTCTGCAGAAAAAGGGAATCCTTGCAAAAGAAACGCACGAAAATGTCATTCGTTTTGCCCCACCATTGATCATAGAAAAAAATACGATCGATTGGGCACTTCCCGCGATCAGGGAAGTATTTAACATGAAGTAACCTTGGTTTTCCCGGGCCTAGTCCTTTTCCGGCGCTTTATGAAGATTTGAATGTCTTAACATGGAGGGCATATGAATATAGGAATACCAAAAGAAAGACGGCCCTTTGAGTTTCGCGCCGGGCTATCTCCAGCGGGTGTGGAGATCCTTATACAAAATGGGCATACGGTTTTTGTCGAAAATGAAGCGGGGGTTGGAGCGGGTTTCAGCGATACGGATTTTGAAAAGGCAGGCGCAAGCCTGGTCTATTCTACGGAAGAAGTTTTTGGCCGCGCGGATCTTATCCTAAAAGTCGCACGCCCTTTACAGGAAGAGTTAAACTGGATAAGACCCGGTACGATCCTGGCTGGATTTCTCCATCTCGCTTCGGCGCACCAGGATAAAGTTGATATCCTGCTGGAAAAAAAGATCACCGCCATTGCGTATGAACAGATCAAGGCGCCGGACGGATCCTTGCCTGTTCTACGCCCTTTCAGCCAGATCGGTGGAGCCATGGCTGCGCAAATTGCCGCGCTCTTGTTGCAAAATAATGGGGGTGGTAAGGGTATTTTGATGGGTGGAGTGCCAGGGGTGCCACCAGCCGAAGTGGTAGTAATTGGCGCAGGAATTGTCGGCTCTTATGCCACACAGACATTCCTGGGTATGGGTGCGCATGTGACGGTAATCGACCAAAATCTCGGCGCGCTTCAGCATCTTTGGGATCGATTTCCTTGCATCGTCTCGTTGCAGTCCACAAAACGGAATATCGAACGCTCGGTTGCCTATGCGGATGTTGTTGTGGGAGCTGTCCTGGTCCCGGGGCAACGTGCACCGGTTCTGGTGACGCGCGAGATGGTTCAGTCTATGAAGCCGCGTTCCGTTATCATGGATATCAGCATCGATGAAGGTGGATGCGTTGAGACATCACACCCGACCACGCATGAACATCCGATTTATATCGAAGAAGGTGTACTGCATTATTGTGTACCAAATATCCCAGGGGCAGTGGCGCGCACAGCCACACATGCTTTTGTCAATTCGGCCATGCCTTACATTATAGAGATCGCGGGGAGTGGCCTCGACGCGATATTGAATAATCCTTCGATCGAAGCGGCTGTGAACACGTACAACGGCGAAAATAGACATTTGCCGCGGCTTACAGGTCGTAAGGAGAATTAAGATGGACTGGTCCAGTCAATATCAATCACGCGTAGTGACCGCCCAAGAGGCGGTCAAAGCGATCAGATCTGGAAACCGCGTCTTTATGACCGGGAACGTCTCGGTGCCTCAAAAGCTGCTACCTGCCTTGGTGGAGTATGCTCCCAACCTTACGGATGTTGAAATTTGTCAGGCGCTGTCGGTCGGTCCGGCTGATTACGTAAACCCGGAAATGGCTGGACACCTGCGTGTTAATACGCTGTTCGTCAGCAGCAATGTCCGTAAAGCAGTTCAAGAAGGCCGCGCCGACTTTACTCCCGTACTGCTTTCGGAATTTCCCCTGTTGTTTAAGAACAGGATATTACCTTTGGATGTGGCTCTCATCCATGTTTCGCCCCCTGATGAACACGGATTTTGCTCTTTAGGTGTGGAGGTTGGCTTAACCAAATCTCCCGCTGAATCGGCAAAGATCATAATCGCCGAAGTTAATGAACAAATGCCTCGCACGCTGGGAGATTCCTTTATTCACGTCAGCCGCTTGAGTTATATCGTTCCAGTAAATTATCCGGTGCCCGAGTATTTAATGGGCGGTGAAGGGAATGATGAAGTAAGTCAAAAAATCGGCGCCCATATTGCCGAGTTGATCCCCGACGGCGCGACGCTGCAATTAGGCATCGGAGCAATTCCGGATGCGGTATTGAGCTTCATGGATAACAAGCGGGACCTCGGAATCCACAGTGAAATGTTCTCCGATGGGGTAGTGCGGCTGGTGGATAAAGGTGTTATTACCAACACTCGGAAAACCCTGCATCCGGGAAAAATCGTTGTCGGATTTATCCTCGGATCTTCGGAGTTGTATAAGTGGGCCAACGATAATCCCCAGTGCGAGTTCCACCGCCAGGAGTATGTGAACGATCCTTTTGTCATAGCTCAAAACGAGAAAATGGTTGCCATCAATTCCGCTATCGAAGTAGATGTCACAGGCCAGGTATGCGCAGACAGCATCGGACCCAAGTTCTACAGCGGAGTGGGCGGCCAGGTCGATTTCATTTATGGGGCATCCCGGTCGAA
>CAZPCR010000062.1:0-10652 GCA_964585035.1 uncultured Anaerolineaceae bacterium | reverse complement strand
ACTAAATCCACACCTTAAAATAACATTAATGGTTTGTAATATATTACACAAGTTTCATCTTTTAGTCAATCAGAGAAGTTTACAATTACCGTACACGAGGTAGTAGGTTTACCTCTAACCGAACTTTGAATCCTTCCTAAGCATCCATGGTTAACTCAGGAAAATAAGACATTAAGTATAGTGTTTAGCAAAGACTAGAACCCTCGCACAAAAGCCTTATTAAGGTTTCAATTGTTTTCAGGGCTGTCTCAAACCACAATTTCAGGATTTATTCCAGGTATCTCGCCTCAAAATCTATCGTGACCCATTCCCCCACAGTGCCAGCATACTTAACGCATACAGGCGCTTGCCGTGATCCTCGCGTCCTTGATTATGTTCGTCGATCAGTGCTTCGACTGCCGGGCGATTGAACCACCGGTTCAGCGAACTGCTCGTATCGAGCAATAACCCGCGTGACCAATCAGCCAACGGCCCTCGGAACCACGCCGCCAGTGGAATACCGAATCCCTGCTTGTGATGTGATCGAACCGAGTCCGGCAAATAACCGGCAAAGGCTTTCTTCAACAGATACTTGCCGCTTTGGCCGTGCACCTTGAGCGAGTCGGGCAGTCGTGCGCTCCACTCTACGATTTCCTGATCGAGAAACGGCGAGCGGCCCTCCAACGAAGCTGCCATCGTCATCCGGTCGGCCTTCACCAGCAGGTCGCCGGGCAGGTAAGTGTGGACGTCGGTATAGAGCGTACGGTCAAGGAACGAGCCTTCGGTTTTATTGAACTGTTCCGACAAGAATGACTCGGCATTATCGGCGCAGAAATATTTCCAATGCTCGTCTTTCCACAATGCTTGTCGCTGCCAGGGGGAGAAATAAGATCCCCAACGCAATATGCTGGCGCGTTCATCGATCCGCGGCAGTTGTTCGAGGCGCTTAAGCCCATTGACCAGGCTTTGTCCTACCGGCCGGTTTGATCCATCTGGCAAATGACGCACGATCGAAGGGACCAGCCTGCGGTTCAGAAACCGGGGCGACTTCAGATATAAGTTGGCCAGCGGGTCGAGCCAGTATCGTTGATAGCCGGCAAAGTCCTCATCCCCGCCGTCCCCGTTCAAGGCCACCGTCACATATTGCCGCGTCAGTCGCGAAAGATGATAAAGCGGGATGGCCGATGCATCGGCAAAGGGTTCGCCGAAGTGATCGCCAATCTTCTCAAGGGTTGCAGGGATATCGCCGTAGGTTAATGTAAATTCTTGATGATCGGTGGAATATTTTTGAGCCACGTCTCGTGCATAGGGCAGTTCGGAAAATTGCTCTTCCTCGAAACCGACCGAAAATGTCTTGACCGGCGCGCTGCTCAATTCGGCCATCAAGGCCACTACGATGCTCGAATCGATACCTCCGCTCAGGTGCGCGCCCAAAGGCACTTCGCTGATAAGCCGCATTTTCACGGATTCACGCAGCCGTTCACGCAGTTCCTCCGCCAGGTCCGATTCACTCCCGATCAGCTTGGCTTGGTATGAATAATCCCAGTAGCGATTAACTTTCGCCTGCCCATTTTCCCAAATAAGTGTCGATGCAGCCGGTAGTTTATAGATACCTTTATACACGGTTCGCGGCTCGGGAATATATTGCAAACTCAGGTACAGGTCGATCGCTTCCAGGTCGATTTCAGGTCGGGACGGTAAGGCCTTGAGCAATCCATTCAATTCAGAGCAGAAATACAACTCTCCGTTTTGAACGGTGTAATAGATTGGTTTCTTGCCAAGTCGGTCGCGTGCCAGCAGCAGGCGGCGTTTACGCGTATCCCATAAAGCAATGGCAAACATGCCGCGAAAGTGTTGGACGCATGCTTCGCCTTCATCTTCGTAATAATGCAGGATGCATTCGGTATCGGTCTGGGTCTTGAAACGATGCCCGCGCTTCTCCAACTCGATTCTCATTTCGGGATAGTTGTAAATTTCTCCATTCTGCACCACCCACAGTGATCCATCCTCGTTGGAGATCGGCTGGTCGCCGCCTTTCACGTCGATGATCGCAAGGCGGCGAATGGCGAGGCCTACACCCTCCGCTGTGTAAAAGCCGTCGCTGTCTGGTCCACGATATTGGATGGCTTCGCTCATCGCCTTTAATAACTCGCGGTCGCCGATCCGGTTGTTCGAGTAGGACAATCCGCAAATACCGCACATTATTTAATCGCCTTCTCTAAAATTAACTGATACTCTTCAGCCACATGGGACCAGGGAAAGAGCCGCTCGACTCGCGGACGCGCCGCGCTTCCCATCTTCTCTCGCATCCCTGCATCGCCAAGGAAATGTCTCAGCGCTTCCCTCAGCGCAGCCGCGTCCTCCACTGGGACAAGCATACCCGTTTCGCCATTCACCACCAATTCTTCATTGCCTGCAATGTTGGTCGCTACCACAGGCAGTCCGCTTGCCATGGCTTCCAGCACGGCATTGGGCATTCCTTCATGCCGGGAAGGGAAGAGGAATAGGTTGGCTTTCGCATATTGTTTTTTAAGTTGCTCCGCAGTCTGCCACCCCAGGAAATGCACACGCCCTTGTAGGTCATACTCTTTGATCAAGGCTTGCAGGGAGGATAATTGTGGTCCGTCACCTGCGATACACCATTCCCAGTCGAGTTCTTTAAGTTCCGCAAGGGCCATCAGCGCTATGTCATATCCTTTTTGGTAAACCACGCGCCCTACGGATAATATGCTAGGCGGAGACCAATCGTGACGGATCATGGGAAATCTTTCCACGTCCACGCCGTTCGGCACAATAGGAATGTTGATGGTCGAGTCGAAGTCCATGGCAAGGTCATGCAGGCCTTTGCTATTCGCCACAACGGTGGTGGCGTTGCGCCAGATCACGTGTAGGAAGGGTACCGCTAACTTGTGATACAGCCAAAAATCATATGGCCTGAATCCGGGTACGTCGCCGCCGCGTAGGGAGACAATGTATGGAATACCCAATATTATTTTCAACAACCAGGCCACTGCACCCGACGGTAATCCAAAAAACGCGAGGGTCACATCCGGTTTGAAGTGATGGAGCAAGCTAAAGGCTCGAATGGAAGCCCCAACGATAAAAGAAGATTGCTCCATAGCCGTGGAACGATCGCTGAATTGACGAAAGGCCGGGCCGCGCAGGATTCTGACCCCTCCGCATAATTCCTCATGAGGCAGGTCCCCAAATCTTGACGTCAGTACGAGCACCTCATTCCCCATCTTGACCAGCAGCCGCGCGATATTCTCGCTGGCATTACCTGCGCCACCGCCGATGGGAGGGTACTCGCTATTGATTAATAGAATTTTCATCCTGGATTAAAGGCCCTTGGGTGCGATACAAACATGTCTGTTGCGAATTTTTCTAACAGGATCATCAAGGCTGTCCCACCACGGGCGGAAAATCCAGGCAGGGTTTGGCGCGTGGTATAAAAACCTGGATATTTGAATATGTCAGCGTCACTGCCGGTTTATATTGACAAAGTAACGGCTGGGCCACCAGTCTTGTCCAAACATTGCTTTCCTCTATAAAATCACCGGTCTCCACGCCCAGGTTTTGTTTGCTTGCCACAATGGCTGCAAAGCGATGACTTGCCAGATCCGCATAGAACTTGTCAAGATACTGCTTGTTTCCTGAGATCGCCATTTCCATCAATGACACCACTTCATCTTCAGGAACTATGGGTACGTTCGGGATCATCCCGAATGTCAACAATTGACGCTGATAAATAAAAAGCACCTCTCCCGATTTACTATACGATTGAACGGATTCCCTTAAAACGGCCAGATCCTCAGCCGCGCCTGCTTTGTTATAAGTAAAGGGCGGCGTGATGCGCGAAAGGGAAAAACTGACCGGAACGACCAATAGCAGGGCGATGACCGGCCACGTGACAGCTTCAAATCGGGAAGAGGATGGCACTTCCGGTTCGACCCGCTGGCACATGAAATAAACCCCGATCAGGGCCAGCATGACCATATAAGCATCCATGTTATGTAGGTCGCCGCCCCCGCCGATCTTCGTGCTGACCACCAGGCCGCCAACTAACAAAATTAATAGCATGATAATAAGCCCCGCCTGGCGGAGTGGATGCACATCATTCAGGTGTTTCCGAACGGATAGGTAAATAAGAATAAAGAGTGGCAGGGAAACGATCAATGTACCTGGGATGATCCCAATCGGGTTGGTCGGGCTGGGGAACCAGCGATACCACAATAAAGCAGATGTCAGGCTGGAACCGAACGCTTTCAGGTCCGTGTTGCCCGAGATGGCTATGTAGAAACCTTCTCCGAGCAGGGCCGTGGCAAGTCCAACGACGCCCCACAACGCGGGTTTGAAAATATAGCGCCAAAACTGCCCAATTTGTGAAAAAGGCTCTTCTAGCAGATAGAGAGTGATGGCCAGAATGGCTGGAACTGGGAACCAGTTCAGCCGGCTCATCCCAGCCCAGAACGATGACACGATGACTGCCACCAGCGAACGCCATGGATACTTGGATGAAACACCGAGCAAAATGATGATGACGCATATTTGCAAATGGTAATAAACGGCGCCTTGAAATAAATATAGAAATAACCAGCCGCCTAGAATCAAGGCAGTTGTCCATTCCGAATGCCGCAAGCGGCGGACAAACAACCAGCTTGTCAGACTGGTTATCCCAAGCCATAAAAGCACCTGCCACAGGCGGTCGGCCCAAATGGGTAGTCCGTGGATGAGAAAGGGGATTGCCAAAAGGAAATAACGTGTCCCGTGCCACACCGAGAGTGGCAAGTTAACCCCATAAATGGATTTGCTGAAAAGGAGCGACCCATAGTAAAAGCGGCTGGCTTCCGACCAGCCCACAGAAAATGGATAGTTCGTCACGGAGAGAAAGGTGTTGTAAATTTGAAAGATAACTCCGTCGATCAACAATGCAAATGCAAAGGATACCGTCCACGATAGGCGGGTGGTTAACTTGAATCCAACTGCTTGAACTAAAACCAGCCACCAGAATAGCCACATTAAGCGGAAGAAAGCATCCCCGCCGTGGCCAAAGAAATCGATATTTGCGATCCAAAGGATCGGGAACGGGATGACCAGTAGGATCCAGCCAAATAATCTCCCGAAAAAAGAGGACACTTGCTTGATCTCAAGCCGTTCCCAGAAATGACCAGCCTCGTCACGCCGCAAAATGAGATAAAGACCGGCTGCCGCGTTGAACGCAAAAAAGATCATGAGCAGGGCCCATTTATAACGCGTCCTGAATTTGAGAAAGGCCTGCGTCTGCTGTTCGGTTTGATAAATGGCCAGCAGGCTGATCCCGATCCCAATCGCAAAATATGTCTTAAAGAAGGTTTTGATATTGGCAGTCATTCTATTTTTACAGACGGTGAATTTTCTAAAATTGGAAGCGGGTCAATTCTCGATGGTGTCGATTTTCCGGCTGGCGGCCATCGCAGACAGGATACCCGGTAGATAAAACGCACCGATCAGGCTGACGACAACATAGAACGCGCGGATCAACACGGCGATTGTCAGGCTGACCGGCGTGCTAAGACCGGCAACTGTAGAAAACAAGAAGGTCAATGAAAGTTCTTGAACGCCCAGGCCGTTGATCGAGATCGGGATAAGTGTCACAAAATAAGCGACACTCCATAAACCGGTGATCAGCCAGAAACTAACATGTCCTCCAAGACCCGTGATCAATATATACAAAGCCACGCAGGTGCAGAACACGTGACCCCATGTACAGCCGAGCGCCGCGAGCAAAGCGTAAGGGCGGCCGAGCCATATTGAAAAAGTCTGGATCGTCCGCTTTATAAAATCGGATATTTTCGAGAAAAGGGCTGAAAAGACGAAGGAATGGGTCGCCCCCTGTCCCAGGATATGCAAGGCAGGGATCAAACCGAAAGGCATGGTAAAGACCATACCGAACGCACCGATCAAACGGTCGGCTGCGATCGATGCCAGGCAGACTGCTTTGTCATACCCCAGTTGCATCGCGCCTCCCAGTCGGAGGACGTCTCCACCGATAGTCGTCGGCAGAAAATTATTGGCAAACAGCCCTGTAAAGGTGAGCGCGGTCGAATCGGAATAACTGATCTTTACGTTGCCTGAGCGCAACAGGATATACCAGCGCGTGGATACAAATATCCTGGAAACGAGGATCAGCGCCAGGCCCAGGATGAGCCGCGTGAGAGAGACCTGCTTGAAGGCATTCAGGACTTCATTCCACCCGCCCTCCTTCACCAAAACAAAGATCAATCCGATCGCTATGAATGTACCCAGCAGTCGGAGCAGCAATTGGCGGTTGTTCAAAAACCATTTAGTCATCTGCGGGCTTCTTTTGAATGACTTCCCGTACCGTATAAGTGAGCTTCTTCTGCGACTCATGATAGGTGCGCGCCAGCAGTTCAGCCATCAGGCCCATGAGAATGGACTGGAAGCCCAGGATTGAGATCATGATTGCCAGTTGGAATAGGGGCGAGTCAAACACGGAAATATTCTGGAAGGTTCGGCGGATGAACAGGAACGCCATGACCACGGCACTGCTGAAGAACAGCAAAAGGCCTGTTCCGCCAAATAAGCGCATCGGTTTGATGGAATAATTTAGCAGGAACTTGACTGTGACGAGATCGAGCACCACCTTGAAAGTCCGCTCCAATCCATAATTGGCTCGCCCAAAACGGCGCGCGCGATGATGGACAGGGATTTCAGTAATGCTCGCTCCGACAGAATGAGCAAAAACCGGGATAAATCGGTGCATTTCTCCGTACAGTCGAAAACCTTCGAGGGCATCCCGCCGGTAAGCCTTGAGCGTACAACCATAATCGTGTAGATGGACTCCTGTCACCCATGAGATAAGGCTGTTGGCGATGACAGATGGTATGGTACGTGTAAGTGTATTATCTTTGCGTAGTTTTCTCCATCCGCTGACCATATCATAGCCCTCGTCGAGCTTTGCCAGCAGGTTGGGGATATCGGCAGGGTCGTTTTGTAGATCGGCATCCATTAAGATGATGATATCGCCCCTGGAAAAATCGATCCCTGCAGTGATGGCGGCTGTCTGGCCAAAGTTGCGCCGGAATACCACCACACGCACATGCAGGGGATCTTTCTCCTCGATCTGCCTTAAGACATCCAGGCTTTTGTCCGTACTGCCGTCATTCACAAAGATGACCTCCCAGGCATGAGGGATCGATGCCATTGTCTGGGTGATTTCGTCGAATAGTATGGCAAGACTGGACTCTTCGTTAAAAACAGAAATAACGATCGAAAGGTTCATTGTTCTTTTCCCGCCCCCCCTGGAGTGATTGATGTTGTCAACGTGTGTTGCCAATGCCATACGTATTCATCGCCAAACAAGCCGACGTATTCGATCTGGTCTTTACCCGAATAATCTTTAACGGTCATGGAGGCCTGGTCGAGCCGGATCTGATCGATGACGATCCATCCGGACGGGTTCTGGTCGACGATTGCAAACACGTCCTGCCTGGGAGTTTGACTGGTAATGCGGTGGATTGCACGGAACCCGGGTTCTCCTTCCCAGGTTGCATAAAGTCCGTAGACCGTGGATATTAGCACGTCACCGTAATCTGTATGATGAAGCATATAATTCTGGACGAGAGTCATATTATGGTAATAATCTTCCGATATTGGCATATCGGGGTTGGTAGACAGGGTCGGTAAAAGAGTTTGTTGAGGGTTGATTACGGCTACTCCCAGGAATATCGCCAATAATATTTTAACCATGTTACTCTTGAGGGAGAGCAGCGCAGAGAGCAGGCTCCATACGGCATAAAGCCCAATCGCAACCAGCAGGATAAACCAAAGCTCGGTTGTGCTGAGATGCCGTGTATGGAAAAAGGTTTTCGAAAGAAATATGAAGAAACCCAAATAAATGATGTACTCGCTCAACAGGAAGAGCGGGATGAATTTTACACGCCGCACCAGGATGCATAATACCACGCCGCACAACAGGCCAATTACAACAACCGGCACGAACCGGTCGAAATACCATTGTTGTTGCGGATTGGGAAAGAAGTATTGGATTGGAAAAGGGTTGAGCTTCGGGATCAGGGAAAGCAGCCCAATTTGCCGTTTCACTTCCTTATATGCAACAATAAGTATACCGCTGCCAATGAAGATCAAAACGATAAGATTTCCTCTATCTCTCAGGTTGAACTTCCGCAAGATAAATACCACGAAAACAAAATACGCCAGCAAAACGATTTTGAAGGTTGAGAGATGGTCAATGGAAAGCGCGTAGACTGGTGGAAGGATCAGGGCCAGACCTAACAATCCCATTCGGGTCTTGAAAAAGATTTTCCAATCCCGTAGGACGACAAAGCCATCCGGCATGCCTTCGATGAACACCACCATCGCAAAGATGATCCAGTAAAAGTAAAAGGGGTAGTAGGCGTACTCCCGCACCACTCTCGCAAACGTGATGATCCAAGGGCTTGTAGCGTATAAAAGGGCCGATATGACCGCCACCGCGCGGTTTATTTTTCGCATGAGTAGATACAACGGGACGAGCGCCAGCACGTTGAACAACACCCCTACCGAACGGGCAACCCAAAGCTCGGTGCCGAATAGCCGCATGGCGGCTGCGACAGGTAGCGTGACCAACCACAGGCTCCTCTGGTATACGGAGCCAAGCGCCGCCCCCTGGAGGATCTGTTTGGCGGCAATGAGTTGATAATACTCGTCCACCGCGGGATACAAATTACCCAGGTTGAAAACACGCAGCAGGAGCGCCAGGACCATTACGCCCAGCACGAGTATCACCTCCGGGGAATCCCATCGTACCGTTGTTCTGGCAAATGATTGACCGACGGTCTCTACTAGCGTTTCTCTCTTCTCCCAGATAAAAAGAGAGAATGCCAACGAGAGGATGACAAAGTTTAATATCCCTAATAACAATACAAATACCCGCCCTGCGTAAAAAGGGAGTTGGAACGAATGAGTATAAGTGGTTCTTTCCGAAGACAGGTTTATTGTCTCTTCTTGTCCATCCCACGAAATGATAGCTTTTCCTCCCCGCACGGTGCTGTGAAAGATCAGTTGGATCATCTCTCCGGGTTTTCCCGTCCAGGAAAGCATATTGTCTGTAGGGTTCTGTAAGACTAATTGGTCGCCTTGTCTTTTCCATCCCTTCGTATCAATGGAATCATACGATATGTCGCCTAACGATGTATTGAACCAGGTTAAGTCCGTTTCCCCTGAGGGCTGCGCAGGCAGCATAGAAACCTGTAGCCTGTGAGTTGGAAGCAATACCGTCACATATCTGGGATTGGAGGTCCATTGGCTTGTACCAGCAAAAAACACGATTGCACCGGTAAGAACGCTTACTCCGATCAGACCCAACCTCTGAGCTATTGGAAACAGGCGGGAATGATCTCTGATCCATCTTAACAGCAGGAAGTATCCTGCTACACCAAGCAGGCTGGCCAGGGTGGTAATGAACAACAATTGCCTGCTTTCGGCAGGGAATTTATCTATTAACCAATATCCATTAAGGAATAATCCAAACCCCACCCCCAGGATCACACTGGGTATGAAGAGCCACGCATTCCTCTCAACATTCAGCTGGGAATACTTGAGAAAATCTTTGTTCACATCGTACCCCTGGGGTTTCTGTGGTAACCCGCGGTGAATTTCCGCTTAAGAAAGACTTTCTGAGAGAATATTGAGCTGGGATGCTCAACCGATAAAGGAAAAAACCTTGCGAGTATATTTGTTTTCCTCGCAAGGTCATGAGTTTCAGGTGCTTCCCGACAAAAGCTAGGGGTTCGCTTTCTTGCAGCGTTCAAGGTCAGCATCCACCATCATGGTTACCAATTCTTTAAAAGCAACGGTCGGCTCCCATCCAAGTTGGGTCTTCGCTTTGCTCGGGTTGGAAACTAACAAGTCTACTTCCGCGGGACGATAATAACTCTCATCGTTTACGACAAAATCTTTGTAATCCAGGCCCACATGGCCGAACGCAATTTCACAGAATTCGCGCACGGAATGGGTCTTGCCGGTCCCGATTACAAAATTATCGGGTTTTGGCTGTTGGAGCATGCACCACATCGCATTGACGTAATCCCCGGCAAAGCCCCAGTCTCTCCGGGACTCTAGGTTACCCAGGCGCAGTTCCTTTGCCAACCCAAGCTTGATACGCGCCACGCCGTTCGAGATCTTGCGTGTGACGAATTCCAGGCCCCGCCGCGGACTTTCATGATTGAACAGGATGCCCGACACGGCATACAGACCAAACGACTCACGGTAGTTGACCGTGATCCAATGACCGTAAACTTTTGCAACACCGTAGGGGCTGCGTGGGTAAAAAGGCGTAGTTTCGGTCTGCGGCACTTCCACAACCTTGCCAAACATTTCGCTGGACGAGGCTTGATAAAACCTGATCTTTGCGTCTACAAATCGGATGGCCTCCAGCATGCGTGTTACTCCCAGGGCCGTTACATCGCCAGTGAATGCTGGCTGGTTCCATGAGGTCGGCACAAACGATTGTGCAGCCAGGTTGTAGACCTCTGATGGTTTATATTCTTCGAACATCGATAACAGCGAACCCTGGTCCGTCAGATCACCTTGTATGACGATAATATCATCGAGCAAATGTTGGATGCGTTCATACGTGACCGTACTGGCGCGTCGCGCCATTCCCACCACAC
>CAZPCR010000061.1:0-10772 GCA_964585035.1 uncultured Anaerolineaceae bacterium | reverse complement strand
CATACAGGGCAGACAGCGTTTAATCGAGGCCATAAACCTGGTAAAAAATGATTTTGCCAAGATTTTGGTGATCACACATCTCGATGAACTTAAAGACGCTTTCCCGACGAGGATTGAGGTAGAAAAGACAGACTCCGGAAGCAAGGTCAAGGTCGTTTGACATGCTGACCATCGTCCGTGAAGTAATTAGTCCCTTTTACTATAACGGTAAAGTTCATAAGCCTCTTGTTTTTCTTTTCATCCTGGTTAATTTACTTGTTCTCGCCAATGCGGTTCTACACGATCCATACCAGGGATATGATGCCGGGGACCATATACATTATATTAAAGCGCTCGCCATCAATAGGGAAATCCCTACTTGTGCAGAATCGGCTCAATGTTATATTCCTCCCCTTGCTTATATGCTGCCTGCGATCATTCTGGCAACAGGCAGGGTCAATCTATGGGAAGCCGCCAAATTCGCGCAGTTGTTTAACGTTATTCTCTCTCTTGGCCTCACCTATTACCTTCTGAAAATCTGCGATCTGATAGATCCGCAAAATGTGATTTTCAAGATATCGTCGCTAGCGATGTTAGGGATTTTGCCGGTTTATTACAAGACCTTTGCACTGATCCGCGGTGAGACGTATCTTCCCCTATTAATTGTATTCATTGCTTATCAAGTCCTGTCAATTTTTCTCGCCCAAGGGAATGCTTTATCCAATTTGATTTTGCTTGGACTGGCAGTCGGTCTTGCCATCCTCGCGCGTCAATGGGGGTTTTTAGTGCTTCCGGCAATTTTCTTATTTGCGATCTATATGTCATTCAAGGACCGTTCCAAATTCAGGATTTCCATCGCGACGATGGCCGTTTGTTGTCTGATACCGGCCCTTGTCGCAGGCTGGTACTACTTTATTATGTTTCATCGTTATGGCTCCCTGACTGCCTGGGACCGGCCCGCATCCAAACTATCGCTAAGCGCCTTCCCCCCGGAATTCTATTTTGGTACAGGTTCAGGAAAGTTGTTCACCGATCCAATCCGCCCCAGTTTTTCAAACCAGTTTCCAGCCATTTTTTATTCCGATGTGTGGGGCGATTACTCCGCCTATTTTTTGGTGTACGCCAGAGACGAAAGAACCGGCGACTACATTATCAGCAAATATTTGGAAAACATGATCATGACCGGCAAACCGCTCCCGGATTGGATCGAGACGAACAGGTACACCATCAACAGTTATCTTGGACGGGTTAATTTCGTTTCGCTATTACCATCAGCGATCTTCGCCGCAGGTTTTATTTATGCTTTAATTCTTATTACGCGCTCTTTGATTTCCAAGACTGCAGCCAACCTTGAATTGAGTCCGACTATTTTTACACTGATCATTTTGAGTTCTATGGTGGGTTATGGATGGTATTTGCTTCGATATCAAAATCAAGGTCAGGGTGGCGATTTGATCAAAGCCACACACATGATGCAAATCTTCCCTTTCATGGCTCTCCTGGCCGGTGGAATACTTGAAAAATTGTGGAATAAGTGGCCAAAAGTTTGGATAACTACAATGATTATTCTTGGGCTGATCGTTATTCATAATCTCCCTGCCATGATTACACACTATGCTTTATTCCCATGAACGTAGTGTTTATCATTTCAACTATTTTTTTCCTGGGTGGACTGATTGTAATTTACTGGATACACGATCAAAATCATATTGACATTGTGGTCGACTCGGTGCCTATCCCTGCAACCGTGCCGTTAATCTCGATCTGTGTCCCGGCACGAAATGAAGAACTTAATCTTCGCGTTTGTTTGGAAGCAATTCTTGCGCAGAAATATCCCAATTTTGAACTCATCGTAGTGGATGACGGCTCAACGGATGCCACGCCTGCTATCTTAAAAGAGCTGTCTAAAAACACGCGCTTGCATGCCATGGTTGGGTTACAGCTTCCACGCGATTGGGCTGGGAAGCCTCATGCGCTGCATCAGGCTGCCTTAATAGCTCGCGGCGAATGGTTATGCTTTGTAGACGCAGACACTTTCCTTGCGCCAGAAGCACTGGCTTCTTGTTACATCAAAGCTTTGGAGACCAATGCCGACCTGTTTACCGTGTTGACCTATCAAATTACGAGTTCATTCTGGGAAAAAGTCGTGCTGCCATTGGTGATGACAGCACTTTCGGTTGGTTTCTCACCCCGAAAAGTGAACGACCCAGAACGGCATGATGCCGTTGCCAATGGTCAGTTCATTATGATCAAACACAATGTTTATGAAGCTATAGGTGGATACAAGCATCTCAAGAACCAGATTGTAGAGGACAAAGCCCTAGCGGAGCAAGTCAAAAACAATGGCTACCGTCTTATTATGGCAGACGGAAAGAAAATGGTTCGTACTCATATGTATACATCTTTGCCTCAAATGTGGGAAGGCTGGACAAAGAATATATATCTCGGTTTGCGGGACCAGCCGGCTTTGCTCATCCTGGGCGCGGTGGGTGCCCTTCTTTTGGTCATAGCAGCCCTTGTCCTTCCCCTGTGGCCCCTACTCGGATTATTCTTATTTCTTCATCGTGGCGGATGGATGGCAGCAACGATCATCGCCGAAGCCCTAATTTTGTGGGGTGCATTGATCTATAAGCGCGCGGCAGTTGCCAGGGGCATGGATATTTCGCGTTGGTACGCGTTGACAACACCGCTCGGCGCGGGCGTCTTTACTGCCATGATGTTAACTTCTTCCTGGAAGGTATTATCCGGCCAGGGCGTAACGTGGAAAGGACGAATTTATAAACCGGATACTAAATAGTAACAATCATGGCTCCGCATAAAATATTCGAATAAAAGTATATGCACAGGGCATACGCCCAGTGCATATACTTTTATTCGAAATTCTTAATTGTGGTTATTCGATATTATACAGGCTCACTTTCAATCATCATTTTATCCACTCCGCGATCGATCTCCCAGGGATAAATGATAAAAGCATCTGTCGTTGCGGCATAATAATCCGGTCTACCGGTCCCGAATAGGTTCCGATAGGGATTGAAATGTAAAACACAGGTTTCAGGAAAGCCCCCCGCGGCCGAAACCCGGTTCTTAACCGCGGTAATCGTTCTGCCCGAACCCCAGACATCGTCTACGATCAAGGTCGGTCGGCCGCGCAGCTTGTCATCTGATGGGAATTGAATAAACTCGGGCCACGCCATAAGAGAGGACTTCTGGCTTGCGGTTTGCGCCGGGAAATCCACGGCAGCCGTCAGGATGTGTGTGATGTTCATTGCATCGGCCAATAATCCGCCGGGAATGATGCCCCCGCGCGTAATAATGACCATGGCGGTGAACTCGCGTTTAAATTGAGGGATAAGGTAATCAATGAGGCGATCCACCTCTTCCCACGTAATGATTTCGCGTCGATATTCTGGCTGCATGTTTAATTTGCGGCTAATCCGACGCTATGCCAGTGCGGCAGCAAGTGGAGCGGGGGCAACCACTTGGATCGAATTGCCCTGTGCTTGCGCTTTCTCAACGTCGCGCGCCCACAGGAATAGGCAGGTGTTGTAAGCGGTCATCGTATACGTACTGATTAAGCCGGCCACCATCACAAAAACAAAGAAGATCATGGCGCCCAGGCCGATGCCTATAATGAGAGCAATCGTGCTTGAGTTGAACAAAGATATCAACCCAAAGCCAACGCCGAGACCAAATACAAGTCCGATGGCGCCCAGGACGAAGCTGATAAACCCTGTGATCCAGCGCACTCCAACCGTGCTAAGGCCGATCAATAACCAGTCGCTTTTTGCGATCTGCGTGGCACGCTTGATGCCTGTCGCCAAATTGGCATCTTCGATCATCATAGCCGGCAGGATAAGGTAGGAAGCTTCCGTCCAGACCGTTTCGATCAAGCCACCCAATGCACCGCCAACCAAATTTGCCCCGCTGCGCCGGCCTCTGCTGTTCCGAAGCCTATTGGTAAACATATTGACAACGGTGGATACTGCAGCCAGGCTAATGATATTCCAAAATTCGCGCTGGACTTTGGCAAAAGCCTTATCCATACGGCCATCGCCTTCAGAAAGGTATCCATAGATTAAATAAACGGTCATACCGGAAAATAAATAACTGACGACATAATGGACAAAAATCAGTATGGCTCCCACCACCACCATGGCAATTTGTCCAACCAGGCTGCTGCTGCCGCCAAACAAAAACGCCGCTCCGATTAGAGGGATGATCCCGATGATTGAAACGATAAATCCGGCGATCAGTGCATAGATGGATGGCTTGATCAGGTCCTTATCCTTGAATGCCATCTGCCAGGCTTGCTGCATGAATGACCAACCGCGCGACAAACTTTGCATACCGCACTCCTTAATTAAAAGTTGAGTAGATTATAGCAAACTTACCGGTTCGTTTTCAATCCGCCAATCAGGAGAAAGGTGCCCAGGTATCATCGAGGCCAGCTCTGATCCACGTAACACGATCTGCCAGCGGTACCTGCCATCAAGTTTGGAGAAAAAACAAGGAGCTGGCCCGATAAGGGTGACCGATTTCCGACCTTCGGTTTTGAGTCGGTCCCACAGTTTTGTGGCAAGGGAATGTACTTCTTTTTCAGCTTTGACGGGATCGTAATGGCGATATTCAAGTCTAAGCAACTGCGAAAAAGGTGGATAACCGAGACGCTTACGCTGCGCCAATTCTTCCTTATAAAAGCCGTTGACGTCATGCAAGCCCGCAGCTTGAATGGCATAGTGCATGGGAGAAAAGGTTTGGAGCACGACCAGTCCGCCGCGCGACGAACGTCCGGCGCGGCCCGCAACCTGTGTTAGCACCTGGAACACCCTTTCGGATGCATATGGATCAGGCAGGTAAAGGCCTACATCGGCCAATACAATACCAACCAGGGTGACGCGTGGCAAATCGAGTCCTTTGGCAAGCATTTGTGTGCCGATCAATATATCGGCGCGTCCCGACGCGAAATGACTTAGGATGATTTCATGCGCGTCTTTCTGACGGGTGGTCTCCCAATCCCAACGCAAGGTCCGCGCTTTGGGGAAAAGTGTTTGCGCTTCCGCCTCGACTTTTTCACTCCCCAGTCCATAAGCACGGATATTATTATTACCGCATTCAGGGCATTTCTTCGGCATTTGGCGTTCATAGCCGCAGCGATGACATAGCAGCTTCTCGCCAGTTGAAAAATGATAGGTGAGCGGCGTTCCGCAGCGCGGGCACTTGACCACATAACCACAATCGCGGCAAAACACATACGTCGCAGTACCGCGCCGGTTCAAAAATAATATAGCCTGCTCACCGCGCTTAAGCGTATTGCCCAGCGCCTGGATAAGTTCCCCGCTGAAGATACCGCGATTGCCCGCCTTGAGTTCCTCGCGCAGGTCCACGATATGGACAGGGGGTAAATCCAACCCTTCCGCAGGTCCAGTCAGCGGATCGGACGAAAGGCGCTGTGTCAATTCCAGGTGGACACTTTCCCCGGCATCAGCCTGATAACGCTGGACGATGCTGGGCGTCGCCGATCCCAAAATGCACATCCCCTTACAAATCCGCGCGTAAACTTGTGCCGCGGTTACTGCATTATAGAATGGCGGCTCGGAGTTGTAATATGAACCATCATGGCATTCGTCAATGACAATCAAACCGGGGTTGGGCAGTGGGGCAAAGAGTGCGCTGCGCGGACCGATGATGACTTTGAGCAAGCCGGAACGAGCACGCCGCCAGGTATCATATCGTTCCCCTTCCGAAAGCCTGGAGTGAATGAGTCCCACTTGGCCAGGAAAGCGCGCTAAAAACCTTCGCACCGTTTGCGGAGTTAATGAAATTTCGGGGACGAGGATGATGGCTTGCCTGCCTCGCCGGATAATTTCCTGCGTGGCCCGCAGATAAAGTTCAGTCTTTCCAGAACCGGTCACGCCATGCAACAGGAAAGGTTTCATGGCGGGAGTTTCATCAAAGTCTAATTCTAATTTTTTCAAGGTCCGTTGTTGTTCGTTAGTTAAAACAAATTCGCGTTTTTCCAATTCCCAATTCTCGATTTTATCCAATGGATCACGCCAGATCTCTATCTCGCTCAGGGTGAGCAATTCCCTTTCGGCAAGTTCCTGCAAGTCAGCAAGATTGCATCCACTCTCTGCATAGACCCAGGACACATTGATTACATCCGGGTGTTCGATCAAAAAACGTAATGCCTTCTGGCGTCGTGTCCTTGTGGCCTGTGTACTCCCAACTTCAGGCATGACTGCTTCGGCAATTTCGGGAGAAACAGCGAGTTGTGCCGTGCGGACGAACTTTGACCGCACACCCGCAGGTGGTAAAACGGATTGCGAGCTAAGTATGCCGCGTTTGACCATGGTTTGCACTGTTTTCCGCCACTCCAGATGAGGTAGCGCCCGGTCGATCTGCCGACCACGCAAAGGACCTCGCTCACGCAATAATTTGACCAAGCGGGAGGCGACGGTTGTTAGATCTGGTTTCTTGATTCGGGAATTCTCCTTATCTTCTAATTCCCGGATCGCGAAAAGGGTATCTGCCTGCCGGCTCAGCCCTGGTGGCAAAAACAAGGCGATAATAGCAGCCAGCGGCGAGAGTGTAGACTCAGCCAACGACTCAGCGAAAGCAATTTGCGCCAGTGTGAGAACCGGTTGAGGATCAACCACTTCAATAATTTCTTTTGTTTGGGAGATGGAAGGCCTATCGATAAAACGAAGAATCACGCCTTGTACCGTTTGCTTTCCAAAAGGCACCTCGACCAGCTGCCCCACCTCAACGCTATCAGCAAGCCTTTCAGGCAGGCTGTAATCAAAAACGCCCGCCAGGGACGGGACGTTGACGGCAATTTGAACATACGTGGTCATAAGGATTTACTTCGTCATCAAGATTGCGGCTGCGCCATAACCTACAACCGCATCGTAATCACCCGTTATATCACCGGAGGTGGCATGCTGCAGGACTTTAACTCTATCCGCTCCCAGTTCTTGAGCTGCCCACATAACGGCTGTCAATGCACCAAGACCGCAGGCGTAGCCTTTGCCACGCTGATCCAGGTCAAAAGCGCCTTCCGGATTGAACGCCTCTACTTGGGCCAACATGGCGCGGTCGAGGGTTAATGCAGTCTGCTGGTCATAATAATGAGACAAGTCTGTGCTTGCGACAAGGATAACGTTCCTGCCTTGAACGGTTTTAGCAAGAGCCTTGCCTAGTATTTTTGAGACACCCGGTTCCTGCGTACGGACCATTACCGGTAACAATTCCCATTCAGATCTTAAAGTACGTTGAAGAAAGGGCAGTTCGATTTCAAGTGAATGTTCAGAATCGTTGATTATACGGGTCAGACCATAACCAAGCTGAGATTGTAATTCAGTGTCTAAGTTTTTCACACTTGCAGTATCAATTGGTACGGCGCCAAAGGGCGTCGCATACGCTTCATGGCCGGAAGTTAGAAAAGCAGCATTCTGGTAATCGTGAAAAGGCGATAAGATGGCGACCAAGTCAGGAGTCCGGCCGCGCAGGGCAGCAAAGGCATATCCAGCTACCGGGCCCGAATAACGATGTCCCGCATGTGGGGCAATCACTCCAATCACATCCCCCTCCAAATTTGGTAGTTTAGCTTCGTCCAAGTATGCATCCACAGTCCGAGCCAGGACTTTGGGGTCGCCTTCATACCAAAGCCCGGCGATAGGAGAGGGGCGAACGTCTACGTTCATGCTGTTTCCTGAAATGATCACAGAACCATATCGAGCTAATTCAAGAGCAGAGACCGGATTTCCGCTCCAGTATTGAAATCACACAGTCCCTTATAAAATGATTTTAGCACAAGAATACTTCACTTCAAATAAAGCTTACTCGAATTGTCAACGGCTTTGGACACAGTCGAAAAAGAACCTTCCGAGTTTTTTCCGATATAAAGTTAAACAAGGAGACCGGCCAATGCCGGTCTCCTTGTTTTGACGATTGTTATGGAAGTCTATAACTAGAGACAACTTTATCCAGAGTATCGATATATGTGCTCTGAGAGTCGTTGCCCCAATCAACCGTGAACATCAGGAACGTGGTTTTATTTCGGATCTCAAAGTAGGACAATCCGGAATATCCGCCCGATTTGGAAGTCCAGGTAAGTCGCTCGCTGCCATCTTGCTGTATACTGTCATCCGTAACCCTGATATCACCCGACTTACCTGTGCTGCTGTAATTTTGATTCAATATTTGAAGGGCAAATTTCCCATTATCTGTACCGTTGAAGGCAGTTCCATCATCGTAGGCAATATTCTCAACCACAGCCTTGCTATCCGGTGAAGTAAAAGTATCGATGTAATAATGGTCGCCTTTGGATTGAGTATGTTTCCAGCCGCTGGGTAAGTCGATTTGGTAATAGTTATTCGGATCGGTAAAAGTGGTAAGGTCCCCGCTGGGTGTGGAATTATTACTGCTTGCACTGGTACTGATCGCCGTATCAGTGGCAGCCAGGGTGCTAGCAGGCTCAGGAGTCGCTGTTGGCGACAGGGCGGAACATGCCAAGCTAACAACCAGCACCATTACCATCAAACCAAATATATAAAGAAAGCTGCGGTTCTTCATCTTCTCATCTCCTCGGTTTTGGACTAATTTCAGCAGCATTATAAAGAATTCAACTTCCAGTTGCAAGGGACGGAGACGTTAGGTTTGTACGGTCTGCTTATCGATTCTCAAGGACGGTTTGTGTTGCACGAAAAGCAAGAGCCGGTAGGTGTTTTCGGTCAAACCATTCGGCCTGGTCTGCATCATCAGCAGCTTGTAATTTCCCACCCACCACCAAACCGTGATAAACGATGATAAAGTCGGCGCCACGGGGGTGTTCGCGACCCGCAATAATATCCACGACTTGTGTCGCATGAATTATAAGACCCGTTTCCTCCAAACATTCTCTTTCGGCGGCGCGAGCCGGATCCTCCCTGGCGTCTACAAACCCCGCTGGTAGTGACCACAATCCGCGAAAAGGATCATTAACGCGCCTGACTAAAAGTACGCGATCATCTTGTTCGAGAAGGACAGCTACGGCCACTTTCGGATCGGCAAAATATGTCCAACCACATTGCGGGCAAACCGGACGTTGATGACCAAATCGTTCAACGAGCGTCACGGCCGAGCCACAACGCGGACAAAAATTTATTTCCTGTTCCATCGCTTTTGGAATTCTTTTTCGCTTCGCAGGCGCAATAACCAGGCAGTTACGCCGCATATTAACACGATGAATCCGAGGGATATTTGCAAGTTTAGAGGGATAGGCGCTTTAGTGGAAACGGGAGCCGGTAAGTTATTTGCTGCGAAGGGTGCAGCCGCTTTAGGTGCAATTGGCGCAGCGGGCGCAGTTAAATTGCCAGAATTATCCTGGGTAGCTGGCAAACCCTCAGTGGGTGCCAACGCAGAAAATGCTTGCGGAGCCTCGGGTGTTGCCGTGACAGACTCGGAAGGACCACAATTACTACACCCTCCACCCAACCCAACGGCGGGCGCCTGAGCTGCCGAAAGTCGCGGTCTCGCTAAGGGTGCAAAACCATTTACTGCGAAGGAGATAATAAATAACAAAGTTGCCAGGACTGTCGCAAACCGGAAAACTGGATAAACACGCGGTTCAGGTGCTTTGAGTCCCGCCATTTTCGGTGAAAGCGTAAAATTACGAGGTACGCGCCTATGTGGCAGGTTTCGAAGCAAACCTCGCGCAGTGCGCAGATCATCCAGAACTGCTTGTAAATTTTGGTCAGAAGCCAGGCGGGATTCCAATTGGTGGGAATCAGACGGGCTAAGTCGCCCATCCAAATAGGCTGAAAGAAGTTCTACATCACGGAAGTTCATTGTTTATTGTGGCTCAGTTAACGCATTGGTTCTTCTTGAAGACGAAACGCGGCAGGCAGAAGTTCCCTAAATTCCTGCAAACACTCGCGCAAACGTAAACGCGCGCGGGCTAATCTCGATTTAATGGTTCCCAACGGTGAGCGGGTGGCGACTGCTACTTCGGAATAATCGAGTCCTTGTAGATCAGCCATCACAACCACTGTTCGAAATTCCAACGGCAGGTTGTCCAGGCAGTGTTGAATGGCATGTTCAAGCTCGTCGGCCTCCAACTGTCCCTCGGGTGTTAGTGCGGGGTCAGCCATCCAGTGCGGAGTATCCATCTCATCGCCATCGACGTCGGGTTCAAGAGGTGTAGTGGGACGACGTTTTTTACGCCGGAGTTCATCGTAACAGGCATTGATGACCGTACGCATCAACCAAGCTTTAAATGAACCGCCGCGATAGGTATTTATACTGCGGAAGGCAGAGAGGAAAGCATCCTGTGTGGCATCAGCTGCCAACTCTTCATCATTAAGGATACGCAGAGCGGTATTGAACAGATTCCCCTGATAAGCCAGCACAAGACTGTTGAAAGCATCCAGATCGCCATGTTGGGAGGAATGAATGAGAGATAGTTCATCCATATCAATCTATTTTATCATGTAACAATTTATCAATTCATTAGTTTATATTTATTGAATGGGATGTAAAATGGAAATTAATTTATTTGTCCCAAAAGTCGAGAATTCAAAACAAATTCAAATAAAAAAGGAGATTTAATAATGTCAATACTTCTTTGGATTATCAGTGGGATCGTTGCAGGCTGGTTCGCCGGGATGCTCATCCGCGGCGCTGGTTTCGGTGTGCTCGGCGACCTTGCTGTCGGTCTGATCGGTGGCTTAATTGGTGGATTTATCGCCGGCCTTGTTGGCATACAACCCACCAGCTTGGTAGCAGAAATCCTGGTCGCAGCCCTCGGAGGT
>CAZPCR010000060.1:0-11072 GCA_964585035.1 uncultured Anaerolineaceae bacterium | reverse complement strand
CCTGTCCATTTTGCAGGTCGAGCATATCGACGCCGATTACGCCATCAAAACCGGAAGTAGTGACGACCTGCTTCATCAGGATCTCCAAGTTTTGAAGCGTTGGTCGAGTAGCTGAGGTGTTCTTAATTGAGGTCAGGCTTACTGACCGGCTTGTTGGGGAACGTAAGGCATCTTCGAGCAGCGGAACGGCGCTATCGATATCGAGAACCAACCCAGGTTGACCTGGTGTGAAGGAAGTAGAGCCAGGTATTGGTTGAGCTGCAGAGGGTGATTGGTCGTATCGAGGGGCAATTTCTGTCTGAAGGTACGCTCTTAAACGATCTTCCGCTATTGTGGCTCGTAGGGGGATGGCTTCCGGTGTTGGGTTACGGTTCCAGAGATAATCCCAAAATCCGCCCCAGAAGGCCCCTCCAGTGCGGCTTAAATCTGCAGCAGCAAGCATTGAATCAATATCCAATTCAAACCCCACTGACGTCGGATCAATTTGGATAATGTCACCATTATATTGGATTTGGATCGGTGTCTTATAGACTTCCAATACCCGCTGAGAGGCTGCTTGTGGATCGAGTCCGCCGATTGTCACACCGCCCATCGTCATCCCCAATGGGTAACTATTCCTTTGACGGCTGTAGCCAATAAGTGAAGATATGGTCAGGACCGTGGCGATGATAAGAAGAAAAATCGCCGTCCCCCGAAGGAATATATTGGCATTGCGGTTTCTCACTTGGCCTCCAAAAAACGACTTTCGTCGTAAAAAAAGTATAACACAATCACCCAAGTCACCTGTGCTAGAATAGCATTAGTTTATGTTAAGAAAGGTTTAATTTATGTTTCGCTCTTTCTTAATTTATCTTTCAACGGCGGGATGGGCTCAGGAATCGGTGGGCAATTGGGGTTTTGCCTGGCGGACCGCCTCCCGGTTCGTGGCAGGAACGAAGGTCGCAGATGCTTTAAATGTTGTCCGTGAATTAAATGCAAAAGGAATCAATGTAACCCTCGATCATTTGGGAGAACATACAAGCAAGCCTGAAGAAGCTTCTGAATCGACCGATGATATATTAAATACACTTGATGAAATTAAAAAATTAAACTTATACGCCAATGTATCTATCAAACTAACGCAAATCGGCCTGGGTTTAGATGAGAATTTGTGCGCTCAAAATCTCGAGCGGATCCTCTCCCGGGCGAAAGGCCAGGACAACTTTATTCGGATTGATATGGAGGATACACCATACACAGATAAGACTATAAACCTGTATTATCAAATGCGGAATAAAGGTTATAAGAATACAGGATTAGTGCTTCAGTCATACCTCTATCGGACCGAAGCGGATGCCCGCAGATTGCTAGAGGACAATACGCCCATCCGCCTTGTTAAAGGAGCGTATCAAGAGCCGGTTGATAAAGCTTTTCCGAAAAAAGCCGATGTTGATGCGAATTATGACCTGTTGACAAAGATCATGATCGATGCGGCTCTGTCACTCCCTACCGAACAGCACAGCGGAAAAGGATGCTTTCCACCCATAACTGCCCTTGCGACCCACGATGAAAACCGTATTGCTTTTGCCAAACAATATATCCGTAAGGTTGGGTTGTCCAAAGATGAAGTCGAATTCCAGATGCTTTATGGGATCCGTCGCGACTTGCAAGATCAATTGGTAAAGGATGGTTACCCTGTTCGGGTTTATGTGCCATTCGGCACCCAATGGTATCCGTACTTCATGCGCCGTTTGGCTGAACGCCCTGCTAATGTGTGGTTTTTTATTTCTAATTTTTTTAGATAATCGATAGTTCGTGAATAATCGGATGTTTTTTCGTGGAGTACATATAATCATGTTTTTCGATCCCGCGGCGTCCCCTATAAGGAGGACGCCGTTTTTATTTTTGTGTTAAAACCTAGCTATGTCCGACCAGCCTTTAGCATTAGTTACCGGCGCAGCGCACCGATTAGGCAAGGCTTTTGTCCAGGCGTTAGCGCGCAATGGATATGCCATCTTACTTCATTATCGGAGTGCTGAAATGCAGGCATCCAAGACTGCCACGGAAATACGTACGTTAGGTGTGCCTGTATTCTTATCCCAAGCTGATCTAACTAACCCCAAAAAAATTGACTCGTTGTTTGCGATGGTTGATAAAATACCTCACCCACTCAAGGTTTTGGTAAATTCCGCAGCAGCCATCTCAGCAGGCGATCCTCGAACTCTTTCCGTCAATGATTGGGACAACGCACTTAACCTAAATCTGCGTGCACCATTTTTATGCGCGCAACAAGCTGCCAAGCGTATGACAGGCGGGGGCTTGATCATTAACGTAACCGATGTCGGTGCTCAAAAGTCCTGGAGTAGATATCCATCCTATTCCGTCAGTAAAGCAGGTCTAGAATCATTAACGAAAGTATTGGCTAAAGCCTTTGCGCCATCCGTAAGAGTTAATGCAATTGCACCGGGCCTTGTTTTACAGTCCGATCTGATTTCGCCTGAAGAGTGGAGTCGATTGATCGAACGGATACCCCTTAGACGACCTGCATCGACAGAGGAAATAGCTTCCGCACTTGAATTCTTGATTAAAAATGAATATATTACAGGACAAACTCTCGTAATTGATGGTGGGTACTCTCTTCTTGGATAACCAATCAGAATTTATTAAACGACATGTAGATTGGATTGCCTCCATCCTTCTCATAGGGGCGGCGGTGGTATATGCAGTTCACTTCGTCAGCTTCAATGTACCTCCATTCGAGGATGCTGCGATGTTGATGCGATACGCAGACCACTTTGCCCACGGATATGGGATAGTCTGGAATATAGGCGAGCATCCTGTGGACGGCGCCACCGATTTTCTTTTCATGGTTTGCTCTGCAGCCCTAATAAAACTAGGTATACCGGTCGGACGATCTGTTCGTTCCATCGCTTTCGTTTCACAAATATTGACTGTTCTAATGGTTTATTGGGTCAATCGAAGGATTTGGAAAGCAAATATATTTCTGGCGTTTATTTGTGGACTTTATTTGGCGGTCGGAACGGGATTTGCTTATGTTGCTGCGTTTTTTGGGACGCCATTCTTCGCGTTTTTTGCAAGCCTGACTTTATTTTTCGCAATATTACTAATACAAAAACAAAATCCGCCAATAGGGTCCTCCATCCTCTTTGCCCTCTCGGGATTGTTAACCGGGTTAATACGTCCAGAGGGTGTAATAATCGCTGGCGGCTTGTTGGTTTCCATTATCATTATGAAGGGTTGGCGTGCGTCGTTAAATACAATTGTGATATTCACTTCTGTATTTTTTGTTTTAGGCGGGATTTATTTCTTTTGGCATTGGAGTTATTTTGGTTATCCATTACCGAATCCGTTCTACGCGAAAGGTGGAGGCTTATTATATTGGGATTCGTTTTGGGAGTCGTTGAGCAACCTCTTTCGTTTTGGGGGACCCTTTATGCTGGCATTTTTATTGGGATTTCGGACCAAAGAGAAATCGCGCCTGACTATCGCTTTCCTTTTTCCCATACTGTTATTCGCGGCGTCATTTATCCTGGTTTCCAATGAGACCAACTTTGGTGGAAGATTCCAATACGCCTTATGGCCGATGGTCCTTCTTTGTTGGTACCCACTAGTAGGTGGCCTGGGGAAGGAAATGAATATTTCGACGGTAAAGCCTATTCAAGTACGCGGCCGTATCGTGTGGATGCTCACAGGGTTAGCCTTGGTATTTGGTATCCTTGAATATTCCATATCGCAAAGCTGTGTACTTACAAGCGCTCAAAATTCCTGTGAGGTCGCCTACGAAGCTGATGGACGCTATGAAGTTGCTCAATACCTATCTAATTATCAAGGCAAAGGTTATGTAATTGCTACAAGTGAAGCCGGGCTGCTTCCGTTTTATTCGAATTGGAATGCCATCGACGCTTGGGGGCTTAACGATGAGTGGATTGCCCATCATGGAGAGATAACCGATGATTATCTCAATCAATATAAGCCCAATTTGATTGTATTTCATGCATATTTCTCGCCGCTCATTCCCCCCAAATTGACAGAGAAAAATCTTTCACAGAGATGGTTTCGAATGACGATCACCTTGAAGGATTATGCAGAAAAAAATGGATATGTGCTCGCAGCCGCATTCGGTGACAGCCCATATGAAACCCATTATTACTATGTGAGAGATGATTTCGCCGACAGCGAAAAAATTATTCATGATATTTCAACAATGAAAAATTATTATTGGTATGTTAGTGGAAAGAAGTCCATAAATTATGCGAGTTATCAACCTTAATCGGAGGGAGAATGACTGAAACTTCCCTGCTGGCTGATAAATTAAAACAGGAAGGCGAGAAGATTGTTAAATATTTCGATAGCCTGAGGGATGAACAATGGTCAATTAATGTTTATACAGAGGATAACACATGGACGGTCCGGAATATACTTTCCCATCTTGTGACGTCTGAGCGCGCCTTCGTGAAGTTATTCGAAAATATCCATCAAGGCGGCGATGGCGTAACCGATGATTTTGTAATTGACCGCTACAACGCCAGGCAGCAGGAAAAAACAAAGGAGTTAGGGGTCCAGGAATTGCTTCAACGATTCAAATCTATACGCGAAGAAATGGTTGTGTGGGTCTTAAATATCGCCGATTCGGATTTAGAAAAAACAGGACGTCATCCATTCCTTGGCCAAACCACATTGCGCGAAATGATCAAAATGGTATATTTACATGATCAAATACATTATCGCGATATCAAAAAGGCGTTAAATCAATAAAGAAAGTTAACGCTGTTTAATTAATAACTTTACCCGTTTTATTAAAACGATACAAATTTCGTTAAAAGGAATTATGCAACTACCAGATTTCAAGCTTGAACGATATTTTGCCAAATACGAATTCACGACGGAGTATTTGCTTTGCAGCTCAGATTGCGAAGCCATGTCAATCGCTGATTTGTTAGCTTTTGAACCAGATGCAATTGAGAAGTTTCAACAAGTGTGGTTAGGGTACACGGATTCGCAGGGTAATTTCGGCTTGCGTAATGAAATTTGTAAACTGTACGAAACTATTAGACCGGAAGAAGTGCTTGTCCATACGGGGGCGGGTGAAGCGATCTTTCTTTTTATGCAGGCGATCCTCAAGCCAGGTGACCATGTTATTGTCCATTATCCGGGATACCAATCCTTGTCAGAAGTGGCGCGCGGTATAGGTTGTGATATAAGTTCGTGGGTGGCTCGTGAAGAAAATAATTGGGCGCTTGACCTTGATGATCTACCCAAACTGTTGCGAAATAATACGAAGTTAATCGTTATAAACACGCCTCACAACCCAACAGGTTTTTTGATGTCGAAAAGGGACTTTAGGTCTGTGCAACAATTCGCGGCCGAAAACAATCTACTTATATTTTCGGATGAAGTCTATCGTGAATCAGAGTATGATCCTTCAAGTCGTTTACCGGCTGCTTGCGATGGAGATGAATTTAATATTTCGTTAGGGGTAACCTCCAAGACTTACGGCCTAGCTGGTTTGCGAATCGGTTGGATTGCTACGAAGAACAAGCGAGTCTATAATGGCATGGCGACTCTGAAGGACTACACTACGATTTGTAATTCTGCTCCAAGCGAGTTTTTGGCGGAAGTTGCGATAAGAAACCATCGAAAATTGGCGGAAAGAAATCTTCTTTTCATTAAGGAGAATCTCTCGCTATTGGATGGATTCATCCAAGATCATGGCGAACAATTTTCCTGGATTCGTCCGAAGGCTGGTTCTATGGCTTTTCCCAGGTACCTTGCCGGTGATGTAGAATCTTTTTGCGATGAACTTGTCCGGAAAGCTGGCGTTTTGCTTTTGCCTGGCTCCGTATACGACGATTATGCCAACCATTTCCGTCTTGGGATAGGTCGGAAGAACCTTCCTAAAGCTATATCGAGATTAAATGAGTTTTTGGATAAGGCAAATTAAGGATCGAATAGCTCAAAAAACCGATTCAATAACATTTCAACACGAATCTACTTTCTTAAGACAATGCAGCAACTCATTAAAATCCTTCGCCTCTCTCGTCCGCTTTATCTATTGCTCGCCGCGTTAACATATTTTCTCGGCGCCGGAGTTGCCAAGTATCTTGGACATCCTATCATTCTTCAAGCCTTTTGGCTTGGATTAATTGGTGCGGTTTTGGCGCAGATGAGCATGGATCTATTGGTTGAAGTTTTTCGCCCAATTAATGAACCCATCATTGTGGGTGAGACGATTGGAAATCGCAAGGCCGTCCATGATGCCTCCTTGTTTGTTTCAATCGCCGGGCTTACTGTCATTGCCGTAATTGTCTTCCTTCTATTAAAAGAAGGCCATCCCGCATCGTCGACCTGGTTCTATCTTGCACTTTCACTCCTTGTTATACTCATTTATTCCGTCCCTCCACTGAGGCTTATCGATAAAGGCTATGGCGAAGTATTGTTGGCTTTCCAATTGGGTTTTTTTATACCCTCGATATCCTTTATTCTTCAAAGCGGTGGATATCATCGGTTGTTAAACGTCACGGTTGTTCCCGTCACATTTCTTGCTCTGGCGTGCATCCTGGCCCTTGATTTTCCTTCCTATTCGGAGGACCTTAAATACGCGCGGCAAACCCTACTTGTTCGGATGGGCTGGGAACGCGCAGTACCTTTACATCATGGCCTCGTGATCATGGCATATGTTCTTTTTGCGTTTGAACCATTATTCGGTTTTTCTTTGAGATTAATGTGGCCTGCATTTCTCACGATTCCATTTGCCTTCCTCCAAATTTATTTCCTTCGAAACATTGCGTTAGGCGCAAAGCCGATCTGGAACCTATTAACTGCCAATGCTATTTCTATTTTCGGAATGACAGTATATTTTTTGACATTGACATTCTGGCTACGTTAAATGTCCCAGTTCCTTCAACTTGTTCCTCCAGATGAAGCTAGAAAACTTTTGCTCTCCCTTCTTCCGGTTCCATTCAATTCCGATGGGGCTGCCTATTTTATAAACACCGAAATAATTGACACTTCACTTTCAATGGGCCGGGTTTCGGCGGAGGAGATCATAGCGCCTCATTCACTACCTGAATTTCCACGCTCATCTGTTGATGGCTATGGTGTTAGGTCGGGGGATACATTTGGAGCGACAAACTCGATGCCCGCATACTTAAATCTTATCGGCGAAATACCGATGGGCGATACATCATCATATGAGTTGAAAACCGGGCAATGTGTCTTGATCCATACCGGGGGTATGATGCCAAAGGGTGCTGATGCTGTCGTAATGTTGGAAAATACCCAAGAAATAAAGCACAAACAGGCGGGGGAGCAGATGAACGGAGAAAACCAGATCTTCGACGAACGCGGAAGTCATCGACTTGATAACGAAATTGAGATTCTGCGGCCAGTGGCAGTTGGAGAAAATGTAATACTTGTCGGCGAAGATGTGATTGCAGAAACGGTTGTCTTATCCAAAGGCCGAAGGATACGACCGCCCGAGATTGGCGGGCTTTTTGCCCTCGGTATTCTATCGCTGCGCGTAGCCAAAAAGCCGCGAGTAGGCATAATTTCCTCAGGGGATGAAATTGTGGATCCAAATAACCAGACACTCCCTGGTCAGGTGCGTGATGTAAACTCGTATACTCTATCTGCATTAGTGGCTAACTCGGGCGGTGAACCTGTATTTTATGGGATAGTTCCAGATCAAATGGCACTATTGAAAGAATGCGCTGCGAGAGCGTTGGTGGAATGTGATGCTGTAGTAATTACAGCTGGATCTTCGGCCAGTACACGTGATATGACGGCAGAGGTGATCAGTTCGCTAGGAGATCCTGGCGTAATCGTTCATGGCATTAATACAAAGCCAGGGAAGCCTACTATTTTAGGGATATGTTCGGGAAAGGCAGTGATCGGGCTGCCGGGCAACCCTGTTAGCGCACTTATAAATGGGTATTTGTTTGTAATACCGGTTATAGGGAAATTATTGGGGTTGCCGGAAAATACCTCGCCAAGATCAACCGGGCTTCCTTACATATTCGCAAGATTAACTGTAAACCTGCCTTCACAGGCGGGGCGGGAAGATTGGTGGCCCGTGAAACTTACGCCAATTCCCAAATCCATTGACCTCTCCTCGGATAAAAACCAACCGCCAGAATCTATTGATGTTTGGCAAGCAGAACCCATATTTGGAAAAAGCAATTTGATATTTACGCTTATCAATGCAGATGGGCTATTAAGGATTTCACCAGATAAAACCGGTATTAGCGTAGGCGAGAGAGTCGAAGTGATATTACTATGAGCGGGTATATCAGTTAATAAATTTTCCTTTTACCCTCCTGATATAATTTTAAAGTGTCTCTATACCTAAACGATATCCCTCTCCCGGAAGCACAAACCCGCCTGGAATCCGCATTAAAATCAGTTGGTATCTGGGGAGTACTTAGAGTAGAAACTATTCGTCTCGATGAAAACGCTCTTGGGCGCGTATCGGCCGAAACGATCTGGGCAAAAATTTCTTCACCCCATTACCACGCATCTGCGATGGATGGCTTTGCCGTGCGGGCTGAAGACACAAATAGTGCACAACCGGCATCTCCGATCGTTATCTCAGTTGCTGTTGAGCCAAGAGATCCAAAAACCGGTTTATCAATTAAAGCGAAATATATCGATACGGGGGATCCTTTACCCATCTGGGCGAATGCCGTCATACCGATCGAGAATATTGAATCACTCGATCATAACGGAGCTATAACTCGAGAAATCCGCAGGCCAGAGTCGATCCGTATACGTGCGGCAGTTACGCCCTGGAGTCATGTGCGTCCGCTAGGCGAAGACATTATTGCAACACAACTAGTTATTCCAACAGGACAGATTTTGCGTCCAGTAGATTTGGGTGCTATCGCAGCATCAGGGTATGATCAAATCAAGGTTGCGTGCAAACCAAGGGTGGCAATCATACCAACTGGTACGGAGCTTGTCCCCATTGGCTCAAAACTTGAAGCCGGGGGTATTTTAGAATACAACTCGCTCGTGATCGCGGCTCAAATAAAGGCGATGGGCGGTGAGCCCACGCGGTTTCCCATAATAAAAGATGATTTTGACTTAATATGTCAAAGCGTTGAAGATGCTGCGAGGAATTACGATTTAATCCTCCTAAATGCAGGTTCTTCGGCAGGAGCGGACGATTATTCAGCAAAGGTAATAGACGAACTTGGTACTCTCCTCGTCCATGGAGTGGCGGTACGACCAGGGCATCCGGTGATTTTAGGATTAGTCGAAAGAAAAAAGTTACAAACCCGGTGTTCAAGCGGAAACGCGGTAAATGAGATTTTAAAACCCGCAATCCCAATCATAGGGGTCCCTGGTTTCCCGGTATCTGCAGCTTTGACGATCGAAATCTTCGCTGAACCAATATTGGCGAAGTGGCTTGGACGCCAGGTAAAATATTTACAAACTGAAACAGCTCAAATAACGCGCAAAATTACATCGCCTTCAGGTGATGAGGATTACATCAGAGTTGTGGTTGGAAAAGTCGGAGATAGAATGCTGGCGGCTCCACTTGCCCGTGGGGCTGGGGTCATCACGTCGCTTGTCCAGGCGGATGGCCTGGTAGTCCTGCATCCTGGCACGCAAGGTCTTGAGGCGGGTGACGAAGTCACTGTAAAGTTATATCGAAGTAAGTCGGAACTCGAACATACAATTTTTTGTATTGGCTCACACGACCTTATTCTCGACCTGCTTGCTGATTTTTTATCAAAGCACGACCGGCGTTTTATTTCGGCTAATGTCGGCTCGCAGGGAGGATTGGTTGCGCTTAGCCGAAGAGAGGCGCATTTAGCGGGATCGCATTTATTAGATCCACAAACTGGTGAATACAACATACCTTACATCCGGAAGTATATGCCGGGAATTCCGGTAATGTTAATAGCACTTGCCAAACGGGAACAGGGCTTGATGGTCCTGAGAGGAAACCCAAAGCGGGTAAAAACACTCCAGGACCTGAGCCGTTCTGATGTCGAATTTGTAAACCGACAGCGGGGCGCGGGTACGCGAGTGCTTTTGGATTATTATTTACAATCATCCGGCATTTCTCCCGAATCGATTCGAGGGTACAATCAAGAAGAATATACACACCTCAATATTGCAGCAGCAGTTTTATCAGGACGTGCTGATTGTGGACTTGGCATTGCGGCTGCAGCGCAGGCACTTGACTTGGATTTTGTCCCATTATTTCAAGAGCGATATGATTTGGTCATACCAAAAGAATTTTCCGACGGGGAATTACTTGCGCCTCTTTTTAAAGTAATAAAACAGCGCGATTTCCGTGAGGCTGTCACAACATTAAAAGGATATGACATTTCCATATCGGGTAATCTGATTTTGGAGGAACCATGAACGACGCAATAATCATTGACGATAACCGCTCGACAGCTGATGCCCTGCATCAGATGCTGACCGTACTGGACATACCCACGCGGGTGGCCTATGGAGCCAGCGCGGCGATGTCTCTGTTGAGCGGTTTTACACCGGGATTAATTCTGCTGGACATAAACATGCCTGGCGTCGACGGCCTTGAAATTCTTGCATACCTGAGACGGGAACCAAGGTTGATGCCGGTACCTGTTGTTGTTATCACGTCGGATGATCAACCTGAAACCCGGGCACGGGTTATGAAGGGAGGGGCGAATGCCATGATCATCAAACCGGCCACCCTCGATTTTTTGGAGGAGAATTTGAAGAAAATAGGGGTCATGAAATAACTGGCATAATGACTGAACCGATCGGCCATCATGGAATTAAATAGTGAGGGTTGTGGTGAATTCACCACAACCCTCACTATTTAATTCCATGAAACTTTACTTGTTAGATCGCGAGTAATGTTTGAACTTCATTTTGAATTGCTTCACAGACCCGCGGTAAGGCTTGCTTCAGTTTTTCACTCAATCCGCTGCCCATCTCCATTTGCCCGGCTTCTATGCCAATTAACTGAATTGGGATGGTCCGTCGATCTGGATTCAACATTCGAGCTAACTGAAGCGTCTCAGCAACACCCCAGCCATGGGCGGATTTTGTATCGCTTGTAAAGGCGGCAA
>CAZPCR010000059.1:0-11119 GCA_964585035.1 uncultured Anaerolineaceae bacterium | reverse complement strand
CCTTATGATGCCGGAGCAGAGTTTTTCCGGTGGGAGATCGCTGTTTCCACAGCATGTCATATCCTGGGAGTTAATGCTTTCAATCAGCCCGACGTGCAGGACAGCAAGGATCGCACAAAAGCCAAGATCGCGGAGTATCGATCAACCGGTAAATTGGTGGAAACGGATAAAGGAGTTGGGATTCGGGAATTTGGAAAAGTCGCTAATTATCTTAAGCAAGCGAAGGCAGGAGACTACGTGGCCATTAATGCCTACCTCCCACGAAATGCTGAAATGATAGACGTATTACAAAGAATGCGAGTCGCCATCCGTGAAAAGACCAAATGCGCTGTGACGGCCGGATTCGGTCCACGTTTTCAACATTCAACGGGACAATTCCATAAGGGCGGCCCGAATACAGGCGTATTCATACAAATCATCACGGACGTTGATGAGGATTTGAAAATACCAAACGAAGGGATGACGTTTGGAACGCTGATCCGTGCGCAGGCCTTAGGCGATTATGAGACACTAATTGCACGCGACCGACGTGTGATCCGTGTGCATCTTTCCAAGCCAGATGATATCAACCTGTTGGTGAAGGCTCTGGAATAAAATAGCAGAAGAGATGGCAGACGTTTTTATAACGTGTGCCGCTTTGATTAGAGGTATTAATGGCTGATTTAACAAAACTTAAATGTGTTGCGTGTCGGAGCAGCGAACCGACTTTGACTGATGAACAAATAACCGCTCTTCAGCCACAGGTGACAGAATGGCAGGTCAGAGAAGAAAATGGTGAGAAGCGGCTAGAGCGTATCTTTAAGTTTAAGGATTTTACTGAAGCGATTGCGTTTACCGATAAAGTTGGTGCTACTGCCGAAAAAGAGAACCATCACCCTTTGATTGTGACAGAGTGGGGAAAAGTCACTGTACAGTGGTGGACGCACAAGATCCGCGGCCTGCATCAAAACGATTTCATCATGGCGGCTAAGACAGACAAGTTACTGTAATAATATCAAGCTGCGAAGGTATTAATTCGCAGCTTGATATTATAGTTCCTTGATTGATCTCGTCAATTTGACCTTTTGAATATAGTTATCGATCTTCAACGCCAATTTGCGATTTGCCAACCAGCCCAGCATATCCGCTTTCATGGCGGTGTAACCGCGAGGTCGTTCCGGCAAGGGTGCGGCAGAACTAAAATCAACGGTGCGACCATCGATCCGGAAAGCATAACGAGATAACCGTTTAATTTCAGGATTGTCCTTCAAAAAAGACCCAAGCCTCTCTCGTCCATCGGAATTGAGCCACCGAGGCAAGTCGGATGTGGCCTTGAAGTTGCAGACTATAGTGAGATCTTGCAATAAAGATTTTTGTTCATCATTCAGAGAGCATACCATGGAGCGGAAGTAAACAACATCGGGATCAGTCTGCATGAGCGGATCAAGCCATTTCCGGTGAATCGATGTGCGGATGGCGTTCTTTGTTCCCGGAATAGTGGGGTTGTAAAGCAGCACAGAGTCGCACATGGTTTCCCATTCACCAGCCACATCAGGTCCTATTCTCAAAGCATCACATAAACCCAAAGACGGCAGTATCGGGGCGCCGCAAGCGAGGAAGAACACGTCTTTATCCATGGACTCACGCAAGATTTTTAGTCCAATGCGGTACGGGGCTTCACGAGGTATATCTAAATAACGAGTACCAGGTAACGCGCCGCCATGGAGAAAATCAAGTTTGATGTAGCTGAATCCCCAGCGACGTACTTCCTTCATCAACGAGGCCAACCAGGCTAAGACCTCCGGGTGAGTGGAATCAAGCGCATAAAGCTGTTCGCCCCAATTGAAACCTGCGGAGACAAATTTCTTGTAGTCATCTCTTAGGAACCAGTTGGGATGGTCCCGGAATAAGATAGAGGATTTGACGGCTATTAAAGGCGCAAGCCAAAGTCCTGCTTTGCGACTTGTTAATGTAATCTTGTTTGCGAGATCGGTCATGCCTGCTGAAAATTTATTGTTTGGTTCCCAATCGCCAACTGCGACCTGCCAGCCATCATCGATTTGGATAACATCAAACGGTAAGTTGCCGAGATCGCCTATTACTTTATAAAGTGTCGTTTCATCAATCGCAGTGTATAAACTATACCAAGAACACCATACTCGCGGAGGTGTCCGATTTTGGGTAGTACCCAATCGTTCACCAAACAATTCTGCATAGCGAGTAAATACGGATTGTTCTGTTCCATACCCAACAAACCAATCACATGACCCTGATTCATACCATCCTCGAAGTAGATGATCATTCAATTCCACATGCGCATCAAGACTAAGAGAGCCGAGCAAGAGGATATTATCGTCCCCATTTCAAAAGAACCAACCCAAGAGCTGTGCGGATATGGGTGGAACGCATATTTTGGATCAAGTTGCATGGCGTGCAGAAGCCTTGGTTTTTGAACGGGAAAAGGGATTGCAGTGTCGGTCCAAGAGGTGAGAGACCAGGACTGCCAGCCATGACGAAAAAATTGTTTTGGTGTAAATGGCAGATTTATAGTGAACCTAGCCCCAGAAACAATCTTTTCAGCAGGGAACTGTTCATTAAATTCAATTGTTGGCATGTTGGCATCATTATCCTGCAACTCTACTTCTTTCGCAAGAAATTACCTAAATCAACCCTTAAACTTGTCCAGAGACGTTCTAAACAGAAGAGCAGTTTCTTCGGTACGCGGCAGGCTCTAACCCTTGTAAGGTTTGACGAGGGTCGCGAGTTGTGAGATAATCTGCAAACCTTAAGAAATCCTGCATAGCAGGAAAACTGCTACGATGAGAACGAGTAGGTCTGTGGCGTTGTCAGCGAACCTGGTATAGTGCAAGCAGGTCAACAAAGCTTACTGAAAATCATCTCGGAGCAGCAAACTGAAATTCGGATACTCGTTGGTTGAATGTTCGAAAATTAAGTGAGCCGGAATCGCTGCCGTTATACCCAGCGCGAGGATATATTTCTCGAAAAGCGCCTGCTGCAAAGCAGGAAACAGAGTGGTACCACGCGAGCCTTGCTCTCGTCTCTGAACCAGAGATGGGAGTTTTTATTTTATAAAATTATCGGAGGTTGAATGTTTAAACCTGTACCATCCAAACTTGACGTGCCAGCCATGGAAGAAGGCGTGCTTGGATTCTGGCAGCGTGAGGAGATTTTCAAAAAGACCCTCAACCAGAGGAAAGACGGCCCCGAATATGTTTTCTATGAAGGCCCCCCAACCGCAAACGGACGTCCAGGTTCCCATCATGTCCTGGCCCGAGCATTCAAGGATATTTTCCCTCGTTATAAAACAATGCGCGGTTATCACGTCTCTCGGCGTGGCGGCTGGGATACCCATGGCTTACCGGTTGAGATAGAAGTTGAAAAGAAACATGGATTTAAAAATAAACATCAAATAGAGGAATATGGCATCGAAAAATTCAACGAAGAATGCCGGAAATCTGCATTTGAATATATACGTGACTGGGGCAGATTAACGGATAGGATTGCATACTGGGTGGATCTTGAAGATGCATATGTTACTTATACAAACGAATATATCGAATCGGTTTGGTGGATCCTGAAGAGTTTTTGGGAAAAAGACCTGCTATTCAAGAAATATAAAGTTGTGCCCTATTGTCCGCGCTGCGGTACACCTCTTTCAGACCATGAAGTGGCTCTCGGATACGATGAAGCTACGGATCCATCGGTTTTCGTGCGGATGCCGCTTGTAGATAAAAAGGATACGTCACTCCTGGTATGGACCACTACTCCCTGGACTTTGCCCGGCAACGTGGCGGTCGCGGCACATCCGGATGTAGACTATGTAACTGTCGAGCGAAACCTGCCGGACGGCGGCAAAGAAAAATTAATCCTCGCCAAGCAATTAATAGAGAAGGTTTTCAGAGGCGAAGAAGTCAACATCCTTGAGACTTTCAAAGGTAAAAAGCTGAAGGGACAAAAGTATCTTCCGCTTTTTACCTTCCTGCCGCCCGATAAACCCGCCTATTTTGTCGTTATGGGTGGTTTTGTCACTACCGAAGATGGTACAGGACTGGTCCATATGGCACCCGCCTTCGGAGCTGAAGACTTGCAGATGGCCACTGAACATAATTTGCCCATCCTGATGACCGTTCTGCCTGATGGCACTTTTATCCCGGAAGTAAAGCCATGGCGAGGCGTTTTTATTAAAGATGCTGATCCGCAGATCATCGAAGACCTGCAGGCGCGCGGCCTATTATTTCGTACCGAGGGATACACACATACCTATCCGTTTTGCTGGCGTTGCAAAACACCCCTGATGTATTATGCTCGCGATTCCTGGTATATCCGGACCAGCCAATTTAAAGATAAATTAGTATCCCTCAATAATACGATCAACTGGGTGCCGGAGCATATCCGGGAGGGACGTTTCGGAAACTGGCTGGAAAATAATATCGATTGGTCCCTAAGCCGGGAACGATATTGGGGTACGCCTCTTCCAGTCTGGGAATGTGAAGAGTGCAGGCACAAGGATTGCATCGGCTCTATAAACGAATTATCCGATAAGGTAGGACGCGATCTTGCAGAACTCGACTTGCACCGTCCTTATATAGACGAAATCCTTTATAACTGCCCGGAGTGCGGTGGGAGGATGAGACGAATTAAGGACCTGATAGACGTTTGGTTCGATTCGGGTTCTATGCCTTATGCTCAATGGCATTATCCGTTCGAGAACCAGGATAAATTTAAAACGCAATTCCCGGCTGATTACATTTGTGAAGCAGTCGATCAAACGCGAGGCTGGTTCTACTCTCTACACGCCATCAGCACGCTTTTGATGGATTCGGTCGCGTTTAAAAACGTCATCTGCCTTGGTCTTATCCTTGACGGCGATGGTAAAAAGATGTCGAAAAGCCTCGGTAACATAGTCGATCCGTGGGATGTGCTGAAGGTGGATGGTGCGGATGCATTCCGGTGGTATCTTTATACAGCTACTCCACCCGGCAATGAACGTCGCTTCTCAGTGGACCTGGTGGGCGAAGTGATCCGCAATTTTACACTTACATTGTGGAACATATACTCGTTCTTCGTTACCTATGCCAACCTGGATAATCCGCAGTTGGCTATTGGGCGAGTCTCAAGCAAAAATGTCCTAGATCGTTGGCTGCTATCGGAGCTGCATGCATTAGTGCGAGATGTGACGAATGCCTATGAAACGTATGATGTCACCGGTGCAACACGCCCGATCGAAGCATTTGTTGATAAACTATCCACGTGGTATTTACGGCGTTCGCGCCGCCGCTTCTGGAAATCGGGTTCAGACGCGGATAAACAAGACGCTTATAACACGCTATATACGGCATTGGTGACCGTCAGCAAATTGATTGCACCGGCCATGCCATTCATCGCTGATGAGTTTTATCAAAACCTCGTTCGAAGTGTTGATAATTCAGAACCTGAATCGATACACCTGGCAGTCTGGCCGAAGTACGATGAAGGACTGATCGACGAGAAGCTAAACCATGAGATGTCTCTCGTGATAAAACTGGTGTCTCTTGGTCATTCGGCCCGCCAAAAAGCAAACCGCAAAGTACGCCAACCACTTAAAGAGGCTGCTTTCTCAGTAGGCAATGTGTCTGATAGAAAGGCTGTGGAAGATTTCGCCGACCTGATCGAAGACGAGTTAAATGTCAAAACAGTTCGGTTGCTCGATACAAGTACGGAAGCCGTCTCACATTCGGTCAAACCACTGCCTAAACAAATCGGCCAGAAATATGGAAATAAATTCCCGGCCATTCAAAAGGCGATCCTGGCGATGAATGCCGAAGAGGTCGCTCAAACATTACTTACCAAAGGGTCAGTAAATATAGCAGCTGACGGACAAGGTTTTGATATTCTCCCTGATGAAGTCGAGATAAAAGCTCAAGCCAAGGAAGGCTTTTCGGTTGCTGAAGAAGGCGGATACCTCGCGGCACTTGTCACCGACCTTACACCCGAACTTGTGAATGAAGGATTGGCGCGCGAATTTGTTCGCCGAGTCCAAGACCTGCGAAAAAGCACCAACCTCGAGGTGGCTGACCGGATTAATCTTTTCGTTGAGGCTTCCGCAAATCTGAGAATAGCGATAGAAGCCCATCAGGAATACGTTACTTCCGAGACTCTGGCGCTCAAACTCGAATTTAGTATGCCGCCTTCCATGGGTTCGATCAATGAAGATGACTTCGAAGGCGAAAAGGTTAAAATCGGATTGGTGAAGGCGTAACGATAAAAAATCGTTGAAATAATTAACCCCGCCTTAATCATACTTAAGTGATCAATTAAAGGGCTGTGGAAACGCAGCCCTTTAATTGTTAGTATAATTTATGTATGCAATTAGAACAGGTAACAATAGTAACCGATGAATTGCGGGATGCATTCCAGCGATTAACCCCACAATTAACCACAAATAACCCGCCGCCCTCGTGGGAAGATTTAGCTGCCCTCTTAATATCTGAATGTTCCGTGCTGTTGATTGCTCGGACAACCACGAATGGGCCGATTGTTGGGTCAGCAAGTTTATCCGTATACCGTGCCCCAACCGGAATACGCGCGATCATCGAAGATGTAATCGTGGATGAGTCAGTAAGAGGGCATGGGATCGGTCAAGCACTCGTTCAGCAGTTATTAGATATCGCCAGGGAAAAAGGCGCAAAAGGTGTGAGTTTAACTTCCAATCCGAAGCGTGAGGCTGCAAATCGCCTTTATCAAAGGATAGGATTTATGCGCCGTGAGACGAATTCCTATTATTTTAAATTCTAAGATAGGTTTATAGGTCGAGATTCTAAATAGTCCGCCGGGGTATCCAAATCCTGAAGGATCGTACGGGTATCCAATTGAACATAATGTATGTCCCGAGCATGTCGGTTAAGAAAATCCCGCGAGGTTTCGCCGACGGGTATATTGAGAATTTCATCCCATAATTTCCGCGTAACCAGCCACGGGTGACCGCGCCGCATTTGATAACTTGGAGCGATCAATGGAGCATTGGTCAGTTTATATTCTTGAAGTATTTTCTGAATGCTTATAACTTGAACTTGTGGCTGGTCGCCTAAAGCGATCAACACTGCCTGCGACTCTGACTTTATTTCGTTCAAACCCATCTGTATCGAACTCAACATCTCGCCACGTGCATAGTTTTCGTTAAAGACGATTTGAACCGATTGACCAACTAATGCATCAACCTGGTTGTGAGCTCCACCGGTAACAACCAGTATGTCTTGAATTCCCGCAGCTTGAAAAGTTGAAATGACCGTTTGCAAGACTGTGCTTTTGCCCCAGGGAAGTAACATTTTAGGCTGTCCCATTCGTTTTGAATCACCGGCGGCGAGAATAATGGTCGAGATCACAATGTGTCATCACCTATCAGACGTTGGTAATCTTCTGGTTTATCCACGTCCAGCAACAATCTATCATCGTGCCAGGGCATGTACTCAACGTGATGCCTGGAAAAGATGGCTCGACCACCGACATCGCCTTCCAAGCTCATTAAATCTGGAAAGGTAATGCGGTCGAACAAGACCGGGTTAGCACGCTGCTCCATCATGACCAATGGTGCGATGATCGGGTCTAGTCCAGCGGCGTGATAATCAATAAGCGCTTTAATGACCGAGGATCCTATTTGAGGTTGGTCGGCGAGAAGAAAAACAGCAGCGCCGATCCGATAACTGTCTGAGTGGATGCTTTCGTCGATTCCCGCCTTAATAGAACTGGCTTGGCCGTCCTGCCAATCATCATTTCGTTTAATAATAACTGGTAAATCGTTAACCGCCGCCTCGACCAAGTGGGCATTTGCGCCGGTTATAATAAGAACCTGCGAAAGGCCGGCTTCAAGCGCAGTTTGCGCAACGGCGCGAACAAAAGGCCGACCGCGCCAATCGAGTAATTGTTTTGGTTGGCCAAAGCGTTTTGAGGCTCCGGCCGCTAAAATAATTCCTGAAACTCGTTCATGGGCCGCAAAAATGGACCGATTGTTCAAACTTGTAATTATTACTGAGTCAAAAATGGCAAGCAAGGAAGGAGCCATACCATGAGCCATGGATTGTAATTCTGGTGTATCCGCCTGATTTAGTATAACTATACGTTGAGCGGTGTCTGGAATATTTTTCTGTCCACCCAAGGGATGACAAAGGACTCTTGAAATAGATTCGGGTGTAATGTTTTGATTTGGCTCAAGGTTACCAAGCTTAGAGAATAATTCTGGAAAGTACACGGTTTCTTCTGTTAAAAGTTTACCTATGGCCGAAAGGCCTGCAACAACTACTACGGTCTCTACAAAATCAGGAATGGGCGGTTCGTAGTCTCTGGGCGCTTTTATCGATTTCTGTTGAGCTCCATCGGCTTCGATAAGGAGAGGAATATTATTTCTGATAGAGTATGCGCGTAGCCAATTTATCAGACCTTTATTCAGGCTTCCTGTACGATTGTCTTCTCTTATTGGACCCGTAATTAGAGTTACACCCTCAAATTTAATATCAGAAAGCTCATTTGGAGATGTCGCGACAAAATGATGATCTGCCAGAGGGATTTGCCAGGTGCCGAGATGGGTTGTCGAGGTGACGAGTACAGGTGGAGAAAATTCACTTGCTAGATGGAACATAGCTGTCGTTTTGCCACCGGCGCCGATAAAAGCAACGCATGGGGGGGAAGATAATCTCAAAGATTTAAATAGAGTCAAACCCATAATTTATTCCGGACTTCGGGCCGCGATAACAACGCTTCGAGCACCCCGCCACCAACAGCCAGTGATTTATCAGAGATAAGCTGACATAAAAGAGGATCATCGCGTGAATCGAGGTCGCCGACTTTCATGCCCCTAATTGCCTTTACACCTGGATGTAAGAGTCCTCGTAATGTCCCGGTGAACGGCGCTAAAATCTCATGACCATCAATTCTCGCAATCGGTTGACCTTCTTCAAACTTATCGCCGATCTTTGCGTTGGATATAAGTACACCATCAAAAGGGGCCCGGAGAACGCGCCGCAGATCGCCACTGGGTTTGGACGTGTCAACGAGAGATGCCCCTTCCCAGATAACGCGCCCCAGCGTATGTCCGCGCTGAGTTTCAATCACGGCATGGCAATTAGTCGGAGCTGTAAACCCCGGTCCCAGGCCGAGATAAAGAAGTGAAGTATGGGATAAAGGTTCCGGCTGTTGTTTCGTCATCCGCGCATCTACAATTGCTAAGGGGTGTATAGTTTGTGCGGATAGGCAATCCGGATCAACCAGCACCGGGATTTGTTTCCTGGCAATAACAGTTAAAATCTTAAGCATATCTGTTGGATCATTTATTGCCCGTGCGCTTACCCCCTCTACGCTGACATCCTTTTCGTAAATCGCTTCTGAAAAGGCAACAGATCGTCGTACAGTGAGAGGTTCAGAAAGTTCAGTAATAACTACATTAAGCCCCGCGCGAAAAAGACGAATTGCTACTCCACTGGCTAGATCGCCTCCTCCGCGAACCAAGATGATAGCAGGCATCAGGATTTTTCGACTCCTTCATTGAAAAAGTGGCCAAAAGCATAGAGTGTGAGATAAACGAAAATAAAAAAGAGAGTGTAAAGCGCGATAAAACCTATGGAACGCAGACTCGGATCGGACAGCCAATCTGTAATATTCAAGGCAGTACCACCCGGATTTTGCAAAACATCCCAACTATTTAGACGAATGAACCGTCCGACATAAAGTCCTACACCACTCAGTACGGAGACAATAAATACAAAAGCCCATCCAACCCAACGGCCGATCTGGCGCTTGATTATCTCCTGCATGAGATTAAGGGAGACGATACCCAGCAACATTCCCGTCCACGAGAACCATATTAGAAGTATCACATCATACCAAAGAGGGACTCTATTGGATCCCTGACTAAGGTGTTGCAAGTCGGTTAATATATAGGGAGCGTTCGGAAAGAAGATTAACCATAATAAAGTAAAGGTCGGAATAGCAAAATACATCAGAGATCGGCGCCATGAAAATATATAAGCGAGATATGCCAGAACAAATGGGATCCACGCAAGGAATAGGTTCCAGATAAGACTAATATACCTGTTTGTATCGCTATAAGTGATCCGTGCAACAACAAGAATGACACAAATAACAGACGCTTCGGACAAAAGCAGAAACACCCCAATTTTATATTTATGGTTTGAGAAATTATTGCGAAGCTTGTTGATCATTTTGAATTAAGAAAATTAATAAGAATTGGATTTACCATTTCAGGTCTTTCGTAATGTGGGATATGGCCGCTATTATCAATGATGTCAAATTCTAAGGGTGTGATCAGCTTTAGAAGAGCTTCACTTTGTTTCAATGGCAGCGTTTGGTCATCCCGACCCCCAATGAGCATTATGGGAATGCTTAACTTGCCGAGTTGTTCATAAACCCCGGGAAAGCCGTTTAGCGTTTTGTTACGGATGGTTGAAAGAATAGCACGATTAAAACCCTTGATCTGAATTTGCTTGGAATATTGATCCTGAAAAAGCTTTATAAATAAGAGGTCTAAAAAATCGAATGTTAAATCATGGATCATCTTTTCGGGACCGGCCAGACCGAGAATCAATTCACTAATCCCAGGCAAGATAGCCGCCTTATAAATCAGGTTCATCGGTGCGGGAAGAACGTCAACAGGGTCAATAAGCACCAATCGACAAACGCTTTGAGGAGTACTCACGGCGAAGGCAGAAGCAATCGCTCCGCCCATGGAAAGGCCAATTAGATCGACTTTTTTGAATTGCAGACTATCAAGAAGTTCGCGCAGCTGCCTCACGAAAAGTGTAATATCATAGTTTAGATGAGGTCGACCTGAGATTCCCCGACCAAAAAGGTCGTACCGCAGAACCTGGAATCCGGCAGATGTAAGGCTCTGGAAGGTTGGATCCCAAATAAAATATGGTGTGGAAAAACCATGGATTAAGACAACCGGTTGAGACCTACTTTTACCATCAAGTTCGAAATGAGTATACCCATCTGTAAGTTTAATAAAGGAACCGCCGCTTGCTGTCCTACGCATTGCATCATCGAGGTCTATTACTTCTCCTCGATAGATGAAATTCCAGTTCATTTTATTTTGTTCAAAGCTCTTAAAACGCGTTCAGGAGTGAAGGGA
>CAZPCR010000058.1:0-11187 GCA_964585035.1 uncultured Anaerolineaceae bacterium | reverse complement strand
TCGATGACCCATCTCATCCCGGTGGCGGCCACACTGGAGGACGTGTTCATACAATTATTGGAAACGGAAGGAGTAGAAAATGGCGAACCAAATCCTTCCGGTTGAAGTGCTAGGACTGACCAAAAAGTTCGGAAGTTTTACCGCGGTGGACCACGTCACTTTCAGCGTGCAGCCCGGAGAAGTGCTGGGCTATTTGGGTCCGAACGGAAGCGGCAAGACGACGACCATCCGCATGTTATGCGGATTAATAACGCCCACCGAAGGCACTGCCCGCATCCTGGGCATCGATGTGACGAAAAACCCCGAAGCCATAAAGCCGCGCATCGGATATATGTCACAAAAATTTGCGCTCTACGATGACCTGACCGTATTAGAGAACCTGCAGTTCTATGCGGGCGTTTACGAAGTGCCCGAGGCCGAGGAAAAAGGACGCATCGACGAGGTCTTACATATGGCGGGCCTCGAAGACCGAACGAAAGCGTTCACCAAGGAATTGTCAGGCGGATGGCGGCAGCGCCTGGCTCTCGGCTGTGCTTTGATCCATCACCCGCCGATCCTATTCCTGGACGAGCCCACCAGCGGTGTGGACCCGGTGGCGCGCCGCCAATTCTGGGACCTGATCTATCAGTTCGCGGCGGAGGGCACGACCATTTTCATTACTACACATTACATGGACGAAGCCGAACACTGCAACCGTGTGGCATTCATGTATCGCGGCAAGTTACTGGCATTCGATACACCTGCCGGGCTAAAAACCACTTTCTTAAAAGGTGCAGCATGGGACCTGGCAGCCAGCCCGCTGCTCGAGACGGTGGAGGAATTATCCCGTATGGACGGGATCATCCAGGCCAGCCTGCACGGTGACCGGGCGCATGTGATCATCAAGCCCGGAGAATGGACACCCGAACAGCTAACGACAAACCTGGCCAAAAAAAGCATCACGGTTCAATCTGTGGAGCCGGTCGAGTCGACGCTTGAAGATGTATTCACACTGCTGGCACATTCATAGAATAAATTTACATAAAGCATCAAAAAAGAGGAGGACGGCGAATTATGCCGTCCTCCTCTTTTTCTCTCAAAGAATTATGGAAACCAGGGGGAGTTAATGAGTGACCAGTTCGATCAAGCGATGGTTTCCCGGATCGGTCACAACCAGGTTACCATCGGCCGAAAAGATAATTCCCTGAGGGCCACTAACCCGGATGGGAAGGATTTTATCCTGGCCCGTATTTTTCGAGATCAAGTGAATGGCATTATCTCCCAACGTAACGACGAGGATGTTGCCGCTGTCATCCTCGATCACATCATCGGGAATGGAAAGGACAGCCAGTTTTTCAACAGTTCCATCGGGATGAATTCGACTCAATGAGTTGCCATTTTCATCGACCACCAAAATGCTGCCATCCGATTCAACCCAGGCACCCGTCGGACGAGCAAAACCGGAGGCAATCTTCGTCACAGTTTTGCCGTCGGGGGTGACATTCAGAACGGTACCGTTCGGGCTATCGGGAAGAATGATCGTTTGGGAAGAGGGATCCCACGCCAGGCCGTCCACGCCTTCCTGACCGGTCGTATTTGTCAGATCAAGGAACGGCGTAAGGGTTTGTGTATCCAGGTTGTAACGGACGAGGCGATTTTTGCCCTGTTCCGCGATGATCAATGAACCGTCGGGCAGGATCACCATCCCTTCAGGTATGGACAGGCCTGAGAGAACAAGCTGCAACCCACCTGCGCTTGTATATCGCTTTACAGTACCATCGCCCACATCTGATAAATAAATCGAGCCATCGGGTGCTAGCAGGAGATCATCAGGATTGGAAAGATGGTCTGCCAGAACGATTGTCTGCGGAGCAGCGTTGAAAGGCGTTGCTGTAGTAGTAGTAGTAGGAGTTGCACCTGGCGTACTGGTGGAGATCGCGGTGCCGGTGGGCAGCGGGCTGGGAGGCAGAGTCGATGGCGGATTGGATGTAGGCGAAGCCGTACCCTGACATGCGATAATCAAGAGAACCACGATCCCGATAAATAAACATCTAAAGACACGATTCATTTTTTAATTTCGTAAATGTAGGTTACTGAGAGGGAATGGTAAATATTATTTTTTAATCCTGCCACCCAAATTCATCAAAACAGATGCCTTTTCGATGATTCTGAATGGCCCGCCTGACATAGGGAATCGTATTGTCGGGCAGGGAATCAACGTGTTCCCAATAGATGTCGTCGCATTTGTTGGGTTCATTATTGAGCGGCTCACCGCGCCAGGCAAGCACATGGAGGAAGAAATCCACGCGTTCATCGCCATCATTGCGATGCATCACACTAGAAAAGAGAATGTCTTCCTTTTCGATCTGCACGCCCACCTCTTCCGCCGCTTCGCGCGCGGCGGCCGCCCTGACAGTCTCATTCCCATCCAGATGCCCGGCTGGAACACTGTACTCGCCGTCACAATAACCTGTATTGAACCGACGCGATAACAATATTTTGTCATCACGAAAAAATAAAAGGTGAACCGTGGCAGGGAACCTGGCGCGCATGGGATAGATTATACAATCTTATGGGAAAGGGGTAATTTTACAATTCTTCGGTAAGATTAAAGGCCCCCGGAAAATCAATGTCTCATGCTTAATGATGTCAATTTTCCGAATAAATGGGAAGCAGATTACCAGCGCAAGACCGATGGGTGGGACCTGGGCGGGGCGACACCCACATTCAAGAGCCTCGCTGCAAGCAGACGCTTCAGGCCCGGGCGGATGATCGTACCCGGTGCGGGGCGCGGACACGATGCCCGGGAGTTTGCACGGCACGGTTTTGAAGTCACGGCGGTCGATTTTTCTCCCTATGTAATCAATGAGATGAAGCATCTGGCAGACCCTCAGGCACCGATCGAAATTCTACAGCATGACCTGTTTACCCTGCCGCGCGAACTGGATGACTCTTTTGATTACGTACTGGAATACACCTGCTTTTGTGCAATCGACCCGAAGCGCCGCACCGAATACGCCGACCTGATCGCGCGCCTGCTCAAACCGGGCGGCGTTTATATCGACCTGGCTTTCCCGCTTGACGGCCGCGCAGGCGGGCCACCCTTTGCGGTTTCAGTCCCTGAACTTCTTGGTCTTTTTCAGGAACGCAGTTTTAAATTATTATCGCGGGAGAAGCCCATTGAATCCGTGTCCCCACGGCGCGGGGCGGAAGAGTTGTTCATTTTCAAAAAAACGACCGGATTGGATTCACCGGGAATTCCAGATGATTTGAACCTGACATTTTAGTAGCCGGGTATCTCTGCGCGCCGCGCCAAGAAATGCACCTGGCATCTTCGAGAAAACTGTTTGGCATCTACGCGCCGAGAAAAGTGCTCGGCATCTACGAGTAATTACGTGTTGTTTCTACCCATTTGATTTTTGTCTTGACACGTTTTTCATGAAGTGTTAAACCTTGAGGGCAATATTATCGGTGAACTTTTCATCCAATAGAGGTATTGATATGAAGAATGCCCTCATTACAGGTGCTTCGCGTGGGTTAGGTTTGGCGCTTGCCCGCCAGCTTGCTCAAAACGGCTGGGGATTGATCATCGATGGGCGCGGGGTTAAATCACTCGAGCAGGCGCGGCTCGAATTATCCGCATCCAAAAATGTCATTGCGATCCCCGGCGACATCACAACCAAGTCTCATCGTAAGAAATTAGCAGAAGCGGCCGGCCAACTGGGTGGGATCGATGCCTTGGTCAACAATGCCAGCGCTCTCGGACCAAGCCCGCAGCCCGTGCTACTGGATTATCCCCTGGACGTACTTGAAAAGGTTTACCTCTCCAATGTCATTGCGCCTTTGGCCATGATCCAAAGCCTGCGCGCTGCCCTGCGCCCGGAGGCCTGCATCCTCAACGTGACCAGCGATGCAGGGGTGGAAGCCTACGAAGGCTGGGGCGGATACGGATCAAGCAAAGCAGCGCTCGAACACCTTTCTGCTATTTTAGCCAGGGAGAACCCCGGGCTGCGAATTTACTGGGTCGATCCGGGTGACATGCAGACGCAGATGCTAAAGGAAGCTTTTCCTGATGAGGATATCAGCGACCGGCCCCTGCCCGAGGAGAGTGTACCGGGTTTGATCACCCTGATCGAGGGGCAAATGCCATCGGGCCGCTACCGCGCACACGAATTGATCGAGTCGTGATGATCCTGCCCGCAGCCGAATTCGAGTTTTCCCTGCCATCCGAACTGGAGGCCGGTGAGCCGCCGGAAGCACGCGGCTTGCAGCGCGATCAGGTGCGCTTGATGGTTTCAAATTATTCAAACGACCAGATCAGGCATGCACGTTTTGATGATCTCCCCAATTTTTTAAACAAGGGCGACGTCCTGGTGATCAATACAAGCCGCACAAGGAATTCAGCCCTGAAGGCACTTCGGGCGGACGGCACAGCGCTTGAATTGCATTTATCCACACACTTGACGGAAGATCTATGGACCGTCGAGCTCCGTTCCATTCAGCCTGATGGTAAGAGCAAGCATTTCGAAGGCACTCAGATGGGAGAGGTTTTAAGGCTCCCCGGCGAAGTCACGGCCATTTTACAGGGTCCTTATAGCAGCGATTGCAACCCAGGTCTACAACAGCCGTCCCAAACGTTATGGTCTGCGGCATTAAGCCTGCCGCCAGCAGTGGATGATTACCTAGCCCGATTCGGGTTCCCGATACGCTATAACTATGTCAAAGAAAAGTGGCCCCTGTCTTTTTACCAAACGGTTTACGCCACTGAAAGCGGCAGCGCTGAAATGCCTTCCGCCGGGCGGCCATTCACTCCCGAATTGTTGAACCGACTTGAGTCAAACGGCATTCACGTTGCGCCGCTCATTTTGCATACCGGCATTTCCAACCTCGAAACCCATGAACCACCTTACAAGGAGTTTTACCAAGTGCCACCTAAAACCGCGCACCTGGTGAATAATGCACATGCTTCAGGCAGGCATGTGATCGCGGTTGGAACAACGGTTGTGCGAGCACTCGAGACCGTTTCTGAGGAGGACGGGAAAGTCCATACCGGCGAGGGCTGGACATGCAAGGTAATTACGCCTCCCTACAAGCTTCGCTCCGCGAACGGGCTTTTAACGGGGATGCACGAACCACATGCCACCCACCTGGCGATCCTGCAATCGCTGGCCGGACTGGCACATACCAAACTGGCTTACAACGAGGCTTTGAGTCATGGTTATCTCTGGCATGAATTTGGCGATCTGCATCTGATCATGCCATAACGAAATATTCAAAATTCACCGGAGATCAACGGAGATACTCTACGAGGACGATGTAAAAAAAGATATTTTCGAACTTCACTCTTCAAAATTTGCGCTTCTTCAGGTTGACCATAGAAAATTGAGGCAGGACTGCATGCCGTCGACATGCATACGATTCGCTGCGAACCCAGTTTGCCAATCATTAAAATACTAACCGTGCTTCTTTTGCGTTACAATTAATTGCCAGGGCAAAAACAAAACGCCCACGCCAAAAAGACTTTTTTCTTTGAGCACGTCTTGTTAATTTGGAACCCATGCCCCACCAACCCCCATCGACCAAACCCCGGAAAAGGTGAATTAATTTCATGACCGTCGACTCAGAAAAGGATATCCAGGCCCTTAAAGCCATCGGGCGCATTTGCGCCGAGACGCTGCGAAAGATGATGCAGGCGGTGCGACCCGGCATCACAACCGGCGAGCTGGACGAAGGCGGACGGGAACTGCTTAATTCGGAAGGAGCAGTCTCCGCTCCAGAAGTGACTTATAAATACCCAGGCGCGACCTGCATCAGTGTTTCACCGGTCATTGCCCACGGCATTCCAGGCAGGTATGTTTTAAAAGAGGGCGACCTTATCCACATCGACGTATCCGCAGGACTGGACGGTTACTTTGCAGATACCGGTGCATCCTTATGGGTCTCCAAACGCACGCCCGAAATCAGAAAGTTACTGGAAGCCACAAAAGCGACTTTAATGAAAGCGCTGGATGTCGCACGCGCAGGCCGCCCGTTGAACGGGATCGGCAAAACCGTCCAACAGGAAGCGCGTAAACGAGGCTATAACGTCATTTATGAGCTGACCGGTCACGGCATCGGACGCGGCCTGCACGAAGAGCCGGGGGAAGTCTGGAATTTCTATAACCCGCGCGACCACCGCATTTTGAATGACGGGCTGGTGCTCGCCATCGAGCCGTTCCTGACAACCGGCAAGGGGCGCATTTTCGAGGAACGGGACGGCTGGTCGCTGCGCACAGCGGATAAGGCCATTGCCGCACAGTTCGAGCATACAATCATCGTGACCAAGAACGAACCGATCATCCTGACTGTCTGATGGAGCTGCACCTGCTATCTTCCCCAGGCAGGGACGATATCCGCTGGGTCATCGAGGCCTGCAGGCCTTATCTGGAAAAAAGTCCCGAGGCGATCCTGGCCTATATGCCGCTGGCTTCGCTGTTTGCAGAGAAATGGCTGGACCAAGCCGAACGGTCCTTCAAGGGGCTGGCCCATATCGAGACGGTCAATACCGAAACGATGGAACTGTCGCAGATGGAGGAAATCATACGCCGGGCAGCCATGGTATATATCCCAGGTGGGAATACTTTTTTGCTCAACCACCGTTTACACGTCAGCCACCTGCTGCCTTACCTGCGAAAGAAAATACAGTCAGGTCTGCCGATTGTGACCTTCAGCGCCGGGACCATCCTGTGCGGGCCGAACATCCTGACCTCCAAAGATATGAATACCGTGGAGACACCCCACTTCGACGGACTGAACCTCTTGCCCTTTAATTTCTTTGTCCACTATGGGGAAGATGCCTACCTGCGTGCAATCCATGACGATTGGCTGACGGATTACCACGTGTTCCATGAAAACCCTGTGATTATTTTGGCCGATGGGGCTTACGTAAAAGTACAAGGACGAAAAACGACACTGGTGCGCGGAGAGGCCTGGCTGCTGCGCAAAGGGACCGAGAAAGAGGGGATTAAAGCAGGAGAATCGATTTCAATATAAAGGTCGACCCGACGATATACCAACCATCGAGGAGAATCAATGGCTGATAAACTTCCCAAAAACACACCCGAACTCTTTTCCGAAATCGAACGGGAATGGCTGGAGCTACAGAAGGCGATCAAAAAATTAACGAATGAGCAAATGACGATACCGGACTCAGGCGGCTGGTCGCCAAAGGATAACCTGGCCCACCTGGCAGCCTGGATGCATATTATGTGCGAAGCGGACCTGAATAAAAAACCATTGCATGAGGTCATGGGGATGGATGCAGCAACCCTTGCGGGCCTCGATGAGGACGGAGAAAATGCCATACTCTTCGAACGGTATCACAATCTACCGACAGCCGAGGTCCTGACCTGGCTGGATAGTACCTATGCCAGGGTCTTGGAGACGCTCAAGAAAACACCTTTTGCGGACCTGATGAAGCCCATTCGGGATACCGACCCGGAAAAACGGCCGGTGATCCGGTCGGTGCTGGGCAATACCTCGGAGCATTTTGTTGAGCACCGCCAGGTTATTGAAAGAAATTTCAAAGTGTAAAGTTTGGGGGTGAAGGTTGCCTTCCTTCCAGGATGCTTCGCGATCGGCGAGCGGGAAGAACACCCACACCTTCGGTCATATCGCCGAAGTGGGCGACGATGGCTTGAAGCCACCTCGCCCGAAAGTTTATGGCAGGTCGTCACCTGCGTCGGGGGTATCCGCGCCCAGATCGGGCATGGCAGATTCGATCTCCTCAGGCGATTGGCCCGCTTCCAATCGGTCAACCACATCATCGAACTCGGGCGGCACATCTTCGCCCATTTCTTTCCCCATTTTTTTCATCATCTGCCCGAGGGCCTTGGGGTCATTCTCCATGCCCTGCAGGGCAGATTCATCCATCATACTATCCATGCGGCTTTCCTCGGATTTGGCAATCCGGACCCGGGTCATGCGCCGCCGCACGTTCCCGCTGCCGCAATGGATGCAGTTCACCGGCCTGGAACCATATTCACTGTAACTCATGGTTACGTCGAAGCGCTGCTGACAAGCGAGACAGGTGAAATCGTAGGTGGGCATACCTAAATTCTATCAATCTTCATGAAAGGTTTCAAGTAAAATAAAGACATGCCTGCCGACCCCGATTTTGATTTCCATCACCCACAACCCCTGCTGATCGTCATCTCAGGCCCATCCGGGGCCGGGAAAGATACCGTCGTCCAGCGCATGCAGGAGCGCGGCCTGCCGTTCCATTTTGTGGTCACAGCCACCACACGTCCCAAACGAGCAAATGAAACGCATGGCAAGGATTACTGGTTCGTCTCCGAAGATGAATTCGCGCGTATGATCGAACAGAACGAACTGATCGAGTATGCGATCGTTTACGGCGATTACAAAGGCATCCCCAAGGCACAGGTTCGCAAGGCGCTCGGCAGCGGCCGGGACGTGGTCATGCGCCTGGATGTGCAGGGCGCGGAAACCGTCCGCAAACTGGCCCCGGAGGCGCTGCTGATCTTCATCACCACCGAGAGTGAAGACGAACTTGTCCGCCGGCTGCAGGAACGCCAGTCCGAGACATCCAACTCGCTGGCCATCCGGATTGCAACGGCCCGCAAGGAACTCAGCCGTGTTGAAGCGTTCGATTATGTGATCGTCAATCACGATTTTCAGCTCGACCATACTGTGGATGTGATCCGCGGCATCATCGAAGCCGAACATCATCGCGTATTCCAACGAAAGGTAGACCTGTGAACCAATACCCCACCACTCCCCCAGAGACTGCCCCCGCCGCGCCGCCCCAATCAGTACGCGTCACCATGCCTTCCTCGGTGCCGTACGTCACGTATTCGATCGTCGGCGTGACGACGGTGTTCTACCTGCTCCAGGTGGCCAGCGTATACTTTTTTGGATACGCAAACGCCGCCTCTCAAATAGATTGGCTTGAACTATACGGCGCACGCATCAATGAAGCCATCCGCGCCGGTGAGTTGTGGCGTTTACTCACGCCCGCGCTTTTACACGCATCCATTCCCCATATTCTATTCAATATGTATGCACTGGTGATTTTCGGCGTAGGGTTGGAACGCAACTTCGGTCACTGGCGATATTTAACCCTGTATGTGCTGGGCGCATTTACGGGTAATGTGCTCTCCTTCCTGCTTTCCAACGGATATTCGGTGGGCGCTTCCACGGCCATCTTCGGTCTGATCGGTGCGGAGGGTGTTTTTCTGTATCAGAACCGGAAAATGTTCGGGAGCCAGTTCGGTCGCGCCATCGGCAACATCGTTTTTATCGTGGCAATCAACCTGCTGCTCGACCTCACGCCAGGGATCGATATTTGGGGACATATCGGTGGGCTGCTGGGCGGGTTGATCTTCGCCTTTTTTGCGGGCCCTCGCTTCGAAGTGGAGGGGATATACCCGGCGCTGCACCTGGTGGATACACGCGAGTCGCGCGAAATCCTGACCGGCGCGGCGGCGGTGATCCTGATCTTCGGCGCGCTGACCGTTTGGGGAATCATCGCACCAATTGCGCAATAATCTAGGGGCAGGTCTGAGACCTGCCCCTACAATTACCGCAACCAAAAAAATAATGAAATACAACCAGCAACTTCATCATCGACATTCCATTCGATTGAAAAAATACGATTATTCCCAGCCGGGAGCCTATTTTTTACGGTTATGACTACAGGGCGAACCAATTTATTTGGAAAGATTGCCAATGGCGTAATGGATCTGAATGAGCCTGGCAGGATTGTCCTTGCGGCGTGGATGGATTTGCCTAATCATTATCCCTATCTGGATTTAGGAACATTTGTAATCATGCCGAATCACGTACATGGTATTGTGGTGTTTACCGAAGAGACAAACGATGCGAATCATGTTGTAGGGGCGGGTCTGAGACCCGCCCCTACAACTACACCCGCCTCTACGTCCACTCCTACAACCATCCCGATGCGTCGACATGGATTGTCGGAAATAATGCGGGCATTCAAATCATTTTCAGCTCGACGCGTTAATGAATATCTGGATGCGATAGGACATCCGCTTTGGCAAAGAAATTACTACGAACACGTGATCCGCGATGAGAAAGAATGGAACCGCATTCGCCAATACATAGAATCCAATCCTTTAAGGTGGGAGCAAGATCACGAAAACCCCGCCTATCAAGCCTCAACCAATAGAGAGGCATCATAACAAAAAGGATGGGTCTATGCCCATCCTTTATTATTTACAGATTTCTTGAGCTGCGGGGATCAAAGGCGTCGCGCAGGCCGTCACCCATCAGGTTGATGCACAGGATCGTGAAGACGATGAAGATGCTGGGGAAGACCCACATCCACCAAACGCCCTGTATCAGGAAGGATTGAGCCTGATCCATCATATTGCCCCAAGTGGAGGTTGGCGGCTGGACGCCCAATCCGAGGAAGGAGACGTAGGCCTCTGTGAGAATAGCGTTCGCCACGCCGAGCGTGGCTGTGACGATAATTGGGCCAAGCGTGTTAGGAATCAGATGGTTAAAGAAGATACGGGGGTAATTGGCGCCAAGCGCTTTGGCGGCAGAAATATAATCCAGTTCTTTCAGTGAAAGCACGTTGGCGCGCACGATACGGGCCAGGTACATCCACGAGGTCATTCCGATGACCAGAATAACAATACCGACACTGCCGCTGAAGGTACGTCCAAAAATATTGATGGTCGGCGCATTTTGACCAAGAAATTTAGCCAGGACGATGAGCAGGAACAAGGAGGGGATCGCCAGCATGGCTTCGGTAAAGCGCATCAGAATGGCATCCACCCACCCACCAAAGAAAGCCGCCACTCCGCCGATCACAGTACCCAGTGTGACCTCCAGCACAACGGCCAATATACCGATGAAGAGCGAGATCTGGCCTCCATAGATGATCCGGTTGAATACATCACGCCCGGTGCTATCACTGCCGAACCAATGAACCATGCTCGGCCCGGACAGCCGGTGGTAAAGATCGATATTATTGGCTCCGGTTTCGGGGACCACGATCGAGCCGATAATAATAAAAAGGAGCAGGAGCGAAATGCCGATTGCACCGATCACGGCCATACGGTGCTTTCGGAAACGCCGCCAGGCAAGCTGGCCGGGTGTCAGGGCAACACCAGTCGATTCGGCGGCTTTTAAATCAAGAAGTGGAATGGAAGCATTTTCAGCAGTCATAGGATTTAA
>CAZPCR010000057.1:0-11279 GCA_964585035.1 uncultured Anaerolineaceae bacterium | reverse complement strand
GCGTAGGTAATGAAGAACTGACTACCGTTTGTATCCGGGCCTGAATTCGCCATCCCCACCACACCGGGTTTGTCGAATTCGAGGGCAGTGGTTGTTTCATTATTGAAATAATAACCCGGTCCACCGAGACCCGTCCCACTTGGATCGCCGGTTTGAGCCAGATAACCGGGGATCACGCGCTGAAAAGTCACGCCCTCGAACCATCCCTTCTGTGCCAGAAAGACAAAGGAATTCACTGCCAGTGGAGCTTTATCCGGGTACAACTGGATCAGGATGTCGCCTTTCTCTAAATGGAGGGTGGCCGTATATTGCTTGGATGGGTCGATGTTGAAGGGAGGACATGAATTAAATTGATGGGTGCCGAGGGCGATTAAACTGATCGTTGAGTCGAGGCCAGAATAGCTGAGAGCCGCTCTCGACTGAAGGCTGCCGTTGATGAACACTGTTGGAATATTGAAACTTCCAAACAAGCGGGTTGCTGAATCAAAAAGAGATTGAGCCTGGGTAGTTGTTTTTGAGCTGGTTAAGTCCAGTTTGAATTTTTCCTTATCGAGCCCTAAAAGGCCCGCCTGGTCGGTGGCCCAGGTTTCAAATTTGCCGGTGGAAAGCTTGACCCATTCACTATACTTCGTATCCAGGGTGTTTCTCATCTCCCAGAATTTACCCTGTTCTCCGGCAGCCAGTACGGCTTGCGTTGAGATTTGTGATTTGTCCAAGGAGGTTACCATGTTAGCGGGTAATGAATGGACTAAACTGGCCGGTAAGGGATATGGCCGGAGAATGACTTTTAAATCTTGTGGATGGTCCTTTTGAAGTTGAGCGAGGACCTTATTAAAAATCTCACATTGTGGTGACTGAAAATCACAATATAACAACATGGTCACCGAGGCATTATCCGGCCCATTGACGTAATCTGAAGCTGTGACGGGCGGTACTGACGATGATGCGTCCGGTGTCGCTTTCGTTGTGATCGCCGAGCATCCCCTTACTGGTGTGGGGGTCGTTGGGATCGATGTGGGAGAGGGAGAATCTGTCGGGAGCGCTTTCGATGGAGGGGAACAAGAACCGAGGAGCAGCAAGATCAAGAGCGAGATAATAAATAAAAAAAATGATTTTGTGCGCATTGAGTTTCCTCGAAACAATGATATTGCTGCTATTGTCCCACAGCTTTCTTAAGTTGATCGAAAGAAGTCATCCAGGCGATACGATTAATGAAATCAGCCAGTGATTTGCTGTGAGCACGCAAGGCACGGACCGCGGGTCCGACCGGGTCTTCCCCGGCTGCCCCGCCTGGGACGTCTGCGTATGCTCCGTAGAAAGCGAAATAAGCCTGATTAAGTTTACGGATGTAGTAGCCGTTCTTAACAAATAACTGCCGGCGTTGTTCCATATAAGCTTCCGCGTCGGTGATCTTCCCTGCGGCGAGCATTGCATCCACATTTACACGTGTAGTGTGCATCTCTGCCCTGAAATCGAATGGCGGGGGCTGCGTATCTCCGGTGTTGGGATGGACCATTTGAAAAGCCAGCAAGTCGGAGTTCGGAGCGGTTGCGCTCGAAAATTCGGGATAGAAACGTTTGAGTACTTCGGCGCCGATCTCTCCCCCGGAAATGTCGGCCGTCGTTTCGTTCATGGTCCGCAGCTCGGGGGAATTATCATACAGCAGTCCCAACGGCCGGAACTCAAGATAATTATGGGTCCATTCGTGAGCGATAGTGCTTGTCAGCCACGCAAGGTCGGTGGTGCTCATGATCATGGTAGGATACACTCCCACTCCGCCGATCGGGACTACCAACGATGAAACATTCAGTCCTTTATCTGTACGATCTTCTAGAGCAGATTGTTGATCTACGGTGAGATCGGGAGATACCGAAATATTTACGGTCTGTTCTATATGGTCGCGCGGCGAAACGATCAAGGCGTTGGGCACCGGTGTCGAATGAAATAATACGGTTGGGAGAGGCTGACCGAGTGTTGTGAGTCCGAAATCCGCAGCCACCTGGCTTACCTGTCCCTGTAAAACGGCCTCGGCGACAGGTGCGAGCGCAGCCTGCTGCCTGGTGAGTTGGTCCAATTCTGCGCGGATCTGTGCGGACGAAGTTTCCTTATCGGTGATGGTTGGATCGGCATATATTTTGTTCAATCCGTCTTCGGTTTGAATTACAAGTTGAGTGGTATGCAGATAATCCATAACAACCACAATGCTCGATTCGCGGTCAAGGTAACCGGGCATCCCCACTGCGCCCTGCTGGATTTTTATTTGGGCAGCGTTGAGCATCCACGAAACGTAATCGAATTCGATATTCCGAGTGTAGGCGCGCACGCGGTCTTCTTCATTTGTGGCGCGCGGCGCGCTGTAGGTCAACACCATTAAACAAACTGCCGTTAGTATCAACCATTCAACTGCCAGGCTCAGGCGGTAAAGCATGGCGGGGATTATAACCATTAATGTTTAACACCCGATAAGAAAAGAGACAGCCTTAATGACTGTCTCAATATCCATTAATGAAGCTTTTGCCTAGAAAGTCTGTGGGCGACGATCGTTATTTCTTGTTCATCAGATAATTGTCAATCGCCAGCGCGCTTCTGCGACCGGCGACCATGGCTGTCACAACGATGTCGGGTCCGGTCACACAATCGCCGCCGGAGAATACACCCATGCGTGAAGTTGCACCGGTGGTCTTATCTGGGACGCTGATCAATCCCCAATCATGAGTTTCAAGATCGGTTGTGGTTTTACTGAGGATTGGATCCGGCCAATAACCAAGTGCAAGGATCGCAGTATCACAGGCGATGCTGAAGTTGGAATCCGGCACCGGCACAGGCTTGCGCCGGCCTTTTGCATCGGGTTCACCGAGCACCATTTCAATGCATTCGACCGCGGCCAGGTTCCCGTCTTCGCCTGCTATAAATTTCACCGGCTGGGTGAGGAAGCGATATTTTGCGCCTTCCTCCCTCGCCATTTTGCGATCTTTTTTACCGCCGGGCATTTCTTTTTCAGTGCGGCGGTAAAGGCAGGTCACATCGGCCGCTCCCATTCGGATGGCGGTTCTCAGGCAATCTGAGGCGGTATCGCCACCACCAATGACCACCAGATGCTTGCCTATTATTAAAGTTTTTTTCATATCTTCCGGAAGCAGGTTCTTCGATACGTTTCCGCGTATCAAAAAATCGGTTGCCTGATATACGCCGGGTAGATCTGTACCAGGTGTGTTTTCCATTTTAGCATCGACTTGCGACCCGACGCCAATGAACACAGCTTCGAAGCCCTCTTTGAACAATCCATCGATGGTCTTGTCTCTGCCGATATATGTGTTTGATATGAATTTGACGCCGGCATGTTCGAGCTCTTCCCACCTTTCAAACCATATCTTTTTGGAAAGCTTGAAATTTGGGATGCCGTAGACGAGCAAACCACCGGGGGCAGGCTTCGACTCGAAGATGGTCACCGTATGGCCTTTTTGGACCAGGATATCGGCGCAGGCCACGCCTGCCGGCCCGGCTCCGACAATAGCAACGCGTTTCCCGGTCTGAGCGCCAATTGGGATTTTATATCCATCATTGCGACGTACGAAATCTTCCGTAAATGCCTCCAGCTCACCCGTTAAAACTGGTTCATGTGTTTTGTTAAGAGCACACGAACCCTGGCATAATTGCTCATGCGGGCATACACGACCACAGATCTCGGGCAGAGAACTGGTCAAATGATAAATTTGTGCGGCTTCCTGGAATTTGCCTTGTTCGATCAGCCACATTGCAGACGGGATGTCGTTGTGAGCAGGGCAGGCGAGCATGCAAGGCGCCGGGTCCGGACAGTGAACACATCGTGATGCCTGAACCATTGCCTGTTCAGGACTAAATTCAACCACTACATCTTCAAAATCGGATGTACGAACATCGGTCGGGCGTAAATCCAGATCATAAAAAGGTTTATTCGCCCGTTCTTTGCGATTAATGGCAAGAAATTCGCTGGGGATCGCTTGCATAATCCCTCCAGGTAGGCGTGAAAAGCGCCCAATATCATCATACCTAAATGCACCCGGAGATTACAGGCTATTATGTCATATGTGCTAAAGACAATCATCACAAGTTTTGACTTGAATTTTCAATCGATTTTTGCAATTTAAAAAAGGGCCGGTTTAATAAGACAAATATCGCAGTTTACCCATTAGGTTCAACTCCAATAAAATAAAAGTTATTCGTGAAATTATATAAAGAGTCATAGCAACATATTTGCAAAAAATTTCACAATGGAGCAGGTGGTTTTCCCAGTTGTTAGTTTTAGATTGGCATCGACTTCTTAATGGTGTGATTTGGTTATTCCTTTTAATAATAAGCTTGATTTATCGAACGCCTGACAAGAGATTATGAAGGATTACAAGGTGTTGGAAATAATTAAATCGTAGTTTGCTCTTTAAGTATCCAAACCAACGTTTTGTTTTATTTTCCTATAATATAAAAACAAATAGAAACCGCACTGCAAAGCAGTATGTAGAATAATTTGAATAAAATATTGTGTATCGCCTTGCGCTATCTGAAATCAAAACTAAAATAAGATGCTATGCGCATGAGGGATTTATGCGCGGTGGGGGGCTCCTTACATTGACAAAGTTGTAAGTTCTCCGAGAAGGATAGTGCTTTTCTTGCCGTACCATACCGGAAAACCCAAAGTTCGAAATATCGCTTCCCCCTGCATTTCTTAGTTAACAATAAATTTATAAACCTGTTGTACAATTCTCTTATTATTCGTATTGCTCTCTATTAGGAATTGAAGCTGCACGCTGGCTTTGTTCATCTTATTCCCTTGGGCGTATTAATAAAATAAACTTTCATAATGGTTGGAATATAAGATCTATTGCCCGATCTCAGGAATTGAATTTGCTACTTCATGTGCCATTAATTCGTATGTCTTACATAGCTGGTTCCTATTTGATTGTTTTTCTTCATATCAGTATAATTTCATAACCTTTCCATAAACCCCAGGTGAACTTGCCTCAAGGCGCATGAAATTCCATCGGTTTACGGAGAGAGCCTTGTTAATTGCGACCCCTTTTGGTTCTACTAAACCATGGAACCTCACCCCGTTGTTGGAGGAAGATAGTAAATGAAAGCGTTTTTTGCAAGGATAAGTAAAAGGAATTGGATCATTATAGGCGTAGTAGCCTTGGTACTGTTAATTGTGATTCTGGTTGGAAGGGGTAAGGCTAAATCAAACTCTTCAACTTTATATCAGACGACACCGGCGCAAATTGCGGAATTAACTGCACAGGTTGGGGCGACGGGTAGCGTACGCGCCGCCCAGAGTGCAATACTAAATTGGCAGACAACAGGTACAGTCGAAGAGGTAAATGTGAAAGTGGGAGATAAGGTTCATAAGGGCGATATACTGGCTCGGCTGGCCAATGCTTCCCTCCCTCAAAATGTTCTGTCGGCGGAAGTTGATTTCGCAAGCGCACAACAATCTTTGGACGATATGCAGAATTCCGATACTACACGCGCACAAGCTGCTGTGACCTTGCAGGCGGCGCAAGACGCATATAAGAAAGCATATGATTATCGGATGAGTCTAAATGGAAAAATTGACATTGCGAATGTAACCTTTGATTACGTAAATGGTCAGCAGGTTCCCAAAGTCAAATATACAAAAGGCTATGCCGATGCCGAAACGATAGCAAAAGCGGATCAAAGTCTGGCATTGGATAAAGCGCAGTTGGATGATGCTCAGCGCGCTTATGACCGCGTAAAAGATGGCCCCAATCCACTGGACGTGGCAGCGGCAAAAGCTCGCGTTCAAGCCGCACAGGCCACTTTGAATATGGCTTACATAATCGCTCCGGTGGATGGTATGGTGACACAGGCGGTTCCACTTCCGGGTGACCAGGTTTCCGTCGGTTTGGCTGCTTTCCGCATAGACGATCTTTCGGGTCTTTTGGTGGATGTGCAGGTTTCGGAAGTGGATATCAATAATATTTCTGTTGGCCAACCGGTCACGCTTACATTTGATGCCATTTCAGGTAAAACATATAACGGTCAGGTGGTCGAAGTATCCCAGGCCGGTGATCTTTCATCGGGTGCTGTCAACTTCACGGTAACTGCCAAGTTGACAGACGGCGATGCACAGGTTAAACCTGGCATGACGGCGGCTGTAAATATCGTTACCAATAAAGTGAACGGTCAAATTCTTGTTCCGAATCAAGCGGTTCGCCTCGTTAATGGAAAACGGGTTGTTTACATTCTGGTTAACGGTATTCCGAAATTGATCGAGGTAACTCTTGGAGTTTCGTCAGATACGCAGAGCGTCGTTTTGAAAAGCGATCTAAAAGTGGGTGACTTGGTTATTTTGAATCCCCCGGCGGCAAGTACGCAAGGGGGCGGTGCTCGATTTGGTGGCGGGGGAGGCGGTTAATGGATTTCGTAGTTGAAGCCCAGGACCTGGTCAAAGTCTATAAAATGGGTGAAGTTGAGGTCCAGGCTTTACGGGGCGCTTCCTTAAAGATCGAACGCGGCGAAGTGGTTGCCATTATGGGTCCCTCGGGATCGGGCAAGACCACCTTGATGAACATCCTGGGCTGCCTTGATCGACCTACATCCGGCGAATACATTTTGGATGGTGAGCCTGTCGCGAAACTTAATGATGACCAACTCGCCAATATTCGTAACCACAAAGTTGGATTCGTTTTTCAATCGTTCAACCTGCTTTCACGACAATCTGCACTATCGAATGTTGAATTGCCGTTGCGTTATGCGGGATTGGTGGATGGAAAACGAAGAGAGCGGGCGAAAGCTGCTCTCGAAGCGGTGGGGTTGGGTAACCGCCTCAATCATCGCCCCATGGAACTATCCGGTGGACAGCAGCAGCGTGTGGCAGTTGCTCGTGCCATTGTAAACGAACCGGCCATCATCATGGCTGACGAACCGACCGGAAATCTTGATTCAAAGGTAGGGAAGGAGATCATGACTCTGCTGTTGAATCTAAACAAAGAAAGCGGGACAACGCTTATTATCATCACACATGATCCGACGATCGGTGAGCAGGCCCAACGGATCATACGCATTCGCGATGGAGTAGTGGAAGATAATTTAAAAGGTTCCTTATGAATATATCGGTGGTGTTCATTGAAGCGCTCGAAAGCCTCAATTCGAACAAAACCCGTTCAGGGTTGACGGTGCTTGGTATTGTCATTGGTGTCGCGGCGGTCATCGCAATGCTGGCAGTTGGGAACGGCGCGCAGGCCTCCATCTTGGGTTCGATTAACGGCGTCGGCACAAACCTGTTGTTCGTTTTCTCCGGGGCGCAGAACAACTCATCGGTTAAAAATCCGCGGCCTTTGACGTTGGGAGATGCCAGTGCCATGACGGATCCCTATGCGGCGCCGGATATCAAAGCGGTGGCTCCGGTTATACAGGGAAGCGCGATCGCGGACTTTAATGGGAATACAAAGACCACTACGCTCATTGGGGTCACACCCGATTATTATTCCGTTCGCAGCATTAGCCTTCTCGACGGACAATTCATCAGTCAGGTGAATCAACTCGGGATGGCTTCGGTGGCGGTCATCGGTGTGGACGTGGCTGATGCGCTGTTTGGCCGCCGCGATGGTTTGGTGGGTGAGACCATTCGCGTTTCAAACCAGCCGTTTCGGATCATTGGGGTGCTAGCTTCAACCGGCGGAGGTTCGTTCGGTTCGGCAGATAATGAAATTCTGGTACCCATTACTACCGCGCGGGCAAGGCTTATTCCGACCAAGGCTCAATCTACTTCTGATGCTGTAGATGTGATTTATGTGGAAGCCACCGATTTCAGCACGGTGACTGGGGCTACTAATGAGATTTCGCAAATCCTGCGAACCCGTCATCGAACTGAAATTGGGTTGGACGATTTCACCGTGTTCACCCAGCAGAGCGTTCTTAGTATTGCACAAAATGTGACCGGTATTCTGACCATATTTCTTGGCGGCATCGCGGCCATCTCCCTGCTGGTCGGTGGCATCGGCATCATGAACATCATGCTGGTTTCGGTCACTGAACGGACGCGCGAGATTGGCTTACGGAAAGCACTCGGTGCCCGTAAGCGGGATATTCTTGTCCAGTTCCTGGTTGAGTCTTCCCTGTTGAGTTTGATTGGCGGTATTGTTGGAATCATTTTTGGCTGGCTCATTGCCTTCGCGGTTGGACAAATCGCCGCGGCCACTGGTACAAACTTCACGCCGGTTGTTGGCTTGGATGCAATCCTGTTGGCGACCCTTTTTTCCGCGGCCGTTGGACTGTTCTTCGGAATCTATCCGGCCAACCGGGCTGCGGGGCTGGAGCCGGTTGAAGCGTTGCGTTATGAATAATGTGCTGTAGACGGCATCAGGAATAGATGATGTCAAAACACCTTAATAGAATTTGCCTTGGATTTTTCGGAGTAGTCCTGATGGTTTCGATTCAGGCTTGCAGTGTATCTAAAAAGGTTCCAATTATTGCGACACCTATATCAATGACAACCCAATCATCACTGATGGGATCTCCAACCTTGAGCACTTCTGCGCCCGAAGTTCTGATGAGCCCTGTTCCGTCGATCGTTCCATTAAGGAGCAGTACCATGACAACCCCGGCCCCTTCATCAGTCTCAATAACGGCCGTTAAGGGTAATTTATTCATCCGGCGAGGTCCGGATTTGGCATATAACCCCATCGCTCTCCTAATGAAAGGACAAAGTGCTCCTGTGCTGGCTCACGATGTGTTGGGAAATTGGGTTGAAATTCCCATTGCTTCTCTTCCAGGAAAAACCGGCTGGATCTCGATCCAAACCATTTACTCCTCCTTGTCCGGCGATCCCATGGCTATGCCTGAAATACTCCCAACTGGTTGGCCGGTTCCCTCCTATTTACGGAATTGCACCTATGATGAAATGATAGTGGAACCTGGAGATACCACTCTTCCATCGCTGATTAATTCGCCCGATAATGAAGTGTGGATTTTTCCAGGAGTACATAATGTATATGATACGACTATTGATGGTCAACCCGAAGTATTGACCGTTGATTTAAAGGAAGGGATAACTATCGATGTTCGTATAGATGGAAACGGTAATCACAGAAAATGTCCCTAATAAATAATAAACTCAATTTTGGTAATAAAAGGTATTAATTTAGAAAATTAATAATGTCTTTTACTTATCGAGTAAAATTGGCATATGCCTGAATTCAAAATTCTGATCACCGATGGACTGGGAGAAGGTGGCCAGTCCATTCTTCATGCAGCATCCCATGTGGACGATAGAGCGGGCCTGTCTGCCCCCGACCTTATTAAAATCGTAGGTGACTATGATGCGTTGATCGTGCGCGGACGCACTAAAGTCACCGCCGAAGTCTTCGAGGCGGGGAAGAAACTCAAAGTAGTCGGTCGTGCCGGGGTAGGCGTGGACAATATTGACCTCGAGGCTGCCAGGAAACACAACGTCATTGTTGTCAATGCCCCGGTATCTACCACCCTGGCGGTGGCAGAGCTGGCGTTTGGCCTTCTGTTAAGCACTGCCCGTGAAATCCCGCGCGGCGATGCATCCATGAAAAAAGGGGAGTGGCTTAAGAAGGATCTGGAAGGTGTCGAGCTCAGCGGTAAGACGCTTGGTATCATTGGTTTTGGACGGATTGGCATGGAGGTGGGCAAACGCGCGGCAGCCTTCGGAATGAACGTCGTAGTCTATGACCCTGGTGTTTCGGAAGGCGATATTAAAGCGCTCGGCGGAGAGCCGGTGACGATCCAGGAATTATATGAATGGTCAGACTTTATTTCCCTGCATTTGCCGCTTAACGTCCACACACGCGACTTGATCGGTAAGATGGCCCTATCGGAGATGAAAGACGGTGTGCGGATCATCTCTACCGCTCGCGGTGGAATTATCGATGAAGCAGCTCTGCTGGAAGCTCTGAATTCCGGGAAGGTGGCTGCCGCAGGCCTGGACGTATTTGCAACAGAACCTTCCGGAGGCACCGATTTAGTAAAGCATCCAAAAGTGATCACAACGCCGCACATTGGTGCACAAACCGTCGAAGCACAAACCCGTGCTGCCGATGATATTGCTCACGAAGTGCTGGCTGCTTTACGTGGTAAGCCATTGAGATGGAAAGTAAATTGATCTTTCCTATAGGCGAGATATAACCTAAAACCCCCCGTAAATAAGTGCATTAATTTCATTGATATCAATTGGAGCGTCATATGTCAGATAAATTGGATCAATTGAAGAAAATTATTGAGGAAGTTTCGGATCTCGGTAGTGCTGCTGGACTGTTAGGTTGGGACCAGCAAACTTACATGCCAGTGGGAGGCGGCGAAGCTCGCGGCCAACAGCTTGCGACCCTTGGCAAGCTGGCTCACCAAAAAGCCACATCAGATGAGGTTGGCAAATTGCTGGATGAACTTAAACGGGAATTTGCAGGAGCCGATCCCTCTTCCGACGATGCAGCCATGGTGCGGGTTGCAGCACGCGATTACGACAAAGCCGTCCGTGTTCCCTCTGAATTTGTAGCAGAGCAAGCCATTGTTACCACCAAAGCGTACGAAGCCTGGGCGGAGGCAAGATCGAAATCTGATTTTTCCATTTTTCGCCCGCAACTGGAAAAAGTGGTGGAGCTCGTCAGGAAATATGTCGGTTTCTTCCCGCCTGCCGCTCACCCCTATGACACCCTATTAGATGATTACGAATCGGGTATGAAAACTGCGGATGTACAAGCCATCTTCAACGGCTTACGGATCAAGCAGGTGGAGCTGATCAAAGCCATCGCTGCACGCCCTCAGGTCAACGACAAGTTTTTACATAAAAAATATATCGAAGGGAAAGTGTGGGATTTCAGCGCGGATATTACCCGGAAATTCGGCTACGATTGGAGCCGCGGGCGCATGGATAAAGCCCCGCATCCATTCGAGTCCTCGTTCAGCGCCAACGATGTCCGCATCACGAACCGATTTGAGCCAACCAACCCCCTGGCGACATTGTTCAGCGCCATGCACGAGTCCGGACATGCCATGTATGAGCAGGGCATCGACCCCGATTATGAACGGACTTCCCTGGCTCACGGCACTTCGCTGGCGGTGCACGAATCCCAGTCACGTATGTGGGAGAACCTGGTAGGTCGGTCACTGCCGTTTTGGGAATTCTTTTACCCTCAACTCAGAAAGGTCTTTTCTTCCCAATTGGAAGGCGTTGGGTTAAAGAACTTCTATAAAGGCATCAATAAAGTCCAACCTTCTCTCATTCGCGTAAACGCAGATGAAGCGACCTATAACCTTCACATCAT
>CAZPCR010000056.1:0-11507 GCA_964585035.1 uncultured Anaerolineaceae bacterium | reverse complement strand
AAGAACACAGTACCTTGTCCCAAAGAACAAGAACGGGATTATATAATTATGCAGTACTCTGTAAGTTCAATGGAATGAATAATTCTGGTACTTTGCACAATACAGATAACATTTTCATAAAAAATGCTCGGGCGCCTGAGCATTTTTTATGGCCCTTGACACAGAACACGCGTTCTATTACACTGGTTTCTAATGTCTATCTTGCAACGCTTAAAACACTGGCGGATAGACTTACAGCAAAAGAAAAAATACTCATACGTCCTGGGCGAATCCCTACACTTAAGGTCCACTGACTCAGCCGCCCAAGAGAACCGCGACTCTAATAACCAAAACACCGATTCTCCGGCTGTCAGTCTACCCAACGATCAAAACCTTGATAATCTCCATCAATGGTGGCTTTTGCTCGCCCCGCGCGAGAAAGATGTAGTTGCCTTGACCTGCCTGGGATATACAAACCGTCAAATCGCTTTTCGGTTAAAGATTTCAGAGGGGACTGTTAAATCATACATCCAAAATGTTTTATACAAATTAGACCTTCACAGCAAAACAGACATTCGCCTAATTTTTTTTAATTGGGATTTCAGCGCATGGAAGTAGCCTCCTAGCCGGGCAAATACATTCTTCCTGATCCACCTGTACCCCTCCCTCCCAGACACCTCCCGATGGATACTCTCCATAGGGGGTTTTTCTTTTCATTCATTCAGGTTAATCTTAATTCATGAATGATCTTTTAGATTTACGCACCGGTTGTTGGAATTTGCTAATTCTCCCAAGACAAAGCCATAAAAACCTACTTTTTGCCACGGCTCAATTGGCGGAACACAGCCCTTTGATCGTCCTGGATTGCGGCAGGCAATTCGACTCTTCGATCGTGGCCCGCGCGGCAGGCGGGCGAGCGGAAATCATCGACCGCATCAAAATTCAACGTGCCTTTATCTGTTCTGAAGTAGCAACACTTCTCCAACAGACGCCGAGCGGAAAGACCCCGGTCTTGATCCTTGATTTACTGACAACTTTTTATGACGAGAACGTCAAGATACAAACACGCAAATTTCTCCTAGAAAGTTCGCTGCAACATCTTCAAAGATTAAGTCACAATACAGGAGTAGCCGTAACAACTCATTTTCCTCCTGCTTCACCCGACTCTTCTTATTTGTTCCAGCGTCTTCGTTCCTGCGCGTCACGGGTTTTGACCCATGAAACCACTCCTTCCGATACCAAGCAGTTGAAATTATTCTAATGGGAAACGTAACCCCCACCATTACGGATATCCTGCATACGGAAGAAAACAATCTTGCGAGATTCCGCCGCGCCTTACGCCGTGAAGACCAGCTTGTGTTCGATGATTTATTTGTGGCCGCCTATAAACATCGAGCTGCAGCAAGTTATGCCGGACATCTCCTGCCTTTTGAAACCTTTTTGCTTTCCATGCAAATTGAAGATCACAAGGAGGTGATGTATCTGCGCAGAGAAATCGAGAGTCTCCGCAAAAAAATAAATAAATTGAAGCCCGATCCAACATGAATGAATATACGGGCTGGCTACTCGATCTCTATCCACATCCGGAACGCGGAGTTGTCCTTTGGCTATTATGTGACAATGGTCAACGGCGGAGCTTCCATCAAGAATTTCCTGTCACCTTTTACGCCGCCGGGCCATCCCGCCGACTTCGTGATTTATGGATCTTTCTTAGGAATCTGCCCATACCCATTGAACTATCACGTACAGAACGGCGGGACCTCTTTGCCGGCCCAACGGTTGTATTAGCCGCTTCGCTCGACTCACCGTCTGCACTTCCTGCGTTATTTCAGACCCTAACCAAAACTTTCCCCGACCTGACCTTTTATGATGCCGATTTGAATGTTTCACTTCGCCACGCGGCGAGATACCAAACGTTTCCATTAGCGCGTTGTCATATTGCTGCAGACGACCAAAACACAGTTCATGAAATAGATGTAACAGATTCCAGATGGGATATCGATCCCAACCCGCCGCCTTTGCGCATCCTGACCCTTGAGCCTGATATAGACCCATTCCACAATGAGCCTAAAAAAATACTGGTTCGCACACAAAAAACCTGCTCCGCTTTCGATCTGAAAGAAGAAATTTCAACACTGGCTTTTCTAAACTATCTTCTTAATCATGAGGATCCCGACCTCCTGGTTACCTCACGCGGCGACACATGGCTTTTACCCCTGCTTTTGAATCTATCCAAGAAACAAAACCGCCCTCTTTCGTGGAATCGCGACCCAAGCGGTCAAATCAACTATCGAAAAGAGCGCAGTTATTTCGCATACAACCAGGTCATTTATCGCGGTCAACAAATCCATCTAGCCGGCCGTTTGCATCTTGATATACATAATACCGTCATGTATCACGATTATGGAGTCGACGGCGTTCTCGAAATGGCGCGAGTTACATCATTGCCAATACAAACAGCTGCCCGGGTTTCTCCAGGCACAGGTATTTCCGCCATGCAAATTATTGCCGCATTAGAGCAAAAAATACTTATCCCACTTCGTAAAGAGCAGGTAGAAAGACCGAAAACAACTTCCGAGCTTTTCCACGAAGATATGGGGGGAACCGTCTACGATCCCATTATCGGCTTGCATGAAGACGTTGCAGAAGTTGATTTTTTCTCGATGTATCCAAGCATCATGGTGCGCTTCAATGTTTCGCCCGAAACGGTTGGCACAATGAAACCCACTGGCAATTTAGTAGCCGAGCTGGAGAAGATGACAGATAACGATCATTCCGGGCTCATTCCGCAAACACTCACCCCATTACTTGAAAAGCGCTTCAAACTTAAAGCCCTATTATTAACTGTTGCCCGATTGGACTGTCGTTATAAGAACTATAAAGCGCAAGCTGCCGCTCATAAATGGTTATTAGTGACCTGCTTCGGCTATCTTGGATATAAAAATGCCCGCTTCGGGCGAATTGAAGCCCATGAAGCCGTCACAGCCTACGGGCGGGAAGTTCTTCTACATGCCAAAGAAGCCGCCGAAGATATGGGGTTCCGCGTACTGCACTTATACGTGGATGGCATGTGGGTACAAAAAGCCGGCTGCCGCACACCCCAAGCTTTTCGGCCTTTACTGGATGAAATCAAGACGCGCACGAGTTTACTGATCGCATTAGACGGCATTTACAAATGGGTGGCCTTTTTGCCGTCCCGCCAGAACAAAAAGATTGCCGTCCCCAACCGCTATTTTGGAGTATTTCAAAACGGCGAGATCAAGACGCGAGGAATCGAGACGCGCCGCCACGACACGCCTGAATTCATTCGAGAAACACAAATGCAAATCCTGGAAATTCTCGCAAAGGTGCCAAATGGCAAAAGACTAAAAGATTGCCTGCCCGAAATCAGGATAGTCATTCAAAATAAATACGCGGATTTGCGTTCAGGTCATATTCCACTAGAGAAATTGATCGTTCACCAGACGATAAGCCGCAACCTGGACGAGTACCGAGTTCCTTCGCCTGCTTCTGTTGCGTTACAACAATTAAAGGAAGCAGGGAAATCCCTCCGTCCCGGTCAATCAGTTCGCCTAATTTACACCCTTGGAGCTTCCCACGCTCGCGCCTGGGATCTACCTGTCCCTCTCGATCCGCGAAGTGTGGACATTAACCGTTATCGTCGGCTGCTCTTTCGCGCTTCGGATGCCATTCTTGAACCAATCCAAGGATCCAGTCAACCTTCAATTACAGTTCAGGCTGTCCAATTAGATTTTGAAGTTGCCCTGGAATAAAGAAACAATCCATCCCACTTGAAGATTTTCGTAAGTAAATAGAAGCACTTGTTTAAAATTTTCCCAATTTCACCGGACCAAAGGCAGGGCATTTTTATCGGCGCTATAATTCCCAATAAACAAATTTCGGGAGGGACCATGAAAATCATTGCCATGGAAAAAGAGACTCCGGGTGTAATGCCTGATGAATTCGCGCAACATCTAAAATCCGAGGCGCGGCAAGTATGGAAGCTATACCAAGAGGGCTGCATACGTGAATTATATTTTCGCCAGGACAGATCAGAAGCAGTCCTGATTTTGGAATGTGCAGATAGAGACGAGGCAAAACAGGTCCTGGACAGCCTGCCGCTGGTCAAGGCGGGGCTGATCAGCTTTGAGCTCATTCCGCTGCTCCCCTACCCGGGGTTTTCACGATTATTTGTTGAAAATTAAAATTTGAGATCGGACGCGGATTAACGCGGATTAAAAATTTGAACCGCTAAGCTCGCGAAGAACGCTAAGAAAATCATAAAAACTCTTTATTTTTGACATACTGTGCGGCCAAATCCAACCTGATTGTGAGCGTCAGAGCGACTTTGAGAAAGCCCTATAGGGGGGAGCATCCTATTATGCGAGGCATGCATGCGGATTCTTTTTTCCGCTATACTAGGCGGTAATCTCGCTACAATGAGGCATAACTTTGGACCTACATCAAACCATTCATCTACTTGGCGACCTGCTCGGGCAGGTGATATCGGAGCTCGAATCGCGGGAGATCTTCGAGACGGAGGAGTATATCCGCGGGGATGCGAAGGCGCGTCGCAGTGGGGACCAGAAGGCAGAGAAGCGATTAGAGGAAAAAGTTGCGTCCCTGCAAACAGATGAGGCCCGGGCGGTGGCTGCCGCTTTTACAGCTTATTTCGACCTTGTTAATTTAGCCGAGGACGACCACCGCGTACAACTACTGCACCAACGGCAGGACCGAAAATATCCGGAGCCGATCGACGAATCCATTGGGGAAGCGATATCGCTGCTCAAAAGCCGCGGTGTAACGCGCGAGCAAATGGCGGCCCTGCTCGAAAAACTCTCCATCGAACTGGTGCTCACTGCGCATCCCACTGAGGCCAGACGGCGAACGGTGCTTTCCAAGATCGAACACCTGGCCGTATCACTCAAACAAATCAGCGATGAAGAACCTTCCACGCGCGAACGCGATCAGATCCTGGCCTCCCTGCGAAGCGAGATCTCGGCCCTATGGCTGACCGAACGCACGCGCGCGATCCAACTGCCCGTTACCGATGAAGTGCTTACCGGGTTGTACTTTGTCGAATCGTTTTTTTGGAAAGCAATCCCCGCCATTCACGACGACCTCGATAAAGCCCTACAACTTCATTATCCCGGGCTGCAACCTTCGCCTGTGTGGCTGCGGCTGGCCTCCTGGATCGGCGGCGACCGAGACGGCAACCCCAATGTCACGGCGGAAGTAACCGCCGAGACACTGCACCTGCATCACCGCCAGATGGTGGAGAGTCACCGTCGAACATTGCAGGAATTATCCCGGCAGTTAAGCGTCAGCTCGCGACGCATCCCCCCGCCTCCCGAGTTGAACGATTGGTTCAAGAAACACCGTTCCATGCATACTCAAGTCCCCTATCTCGAAGAGCGTTATGCAATCGAACCGTACCGACTTGTCCTTTCGTTACTGGCGGCTGACCTGGCCGAAGCATCACACGCAGACATAAAATCCAATCTATTACAGGGGGGTCCAGACGAGGCTCATCTCGACCTGAACGACTTAATTGAACCATTAAAAATCATCGCTTCGGCTTTGCCAGAGGAACTTGTACAATACGAACTTGATACGGCCCTCCACCAACTTAATATCTTCGGCCTGCACGCAGCGCGACTCGACCTGCGTGAAGATTCTGGGAGGTTGAACTCTGCGTTGAGCGAGATCCTTAGCGCACTCAAGATCGAACCCAACTTCGAGAGTCTTTCAGACAAAGAAAGAGCGCAGCTGCTGGCCCGGCTGATCGGCCAGCCCTCACCGAAATTATCCGCCCACCCAGGTGTGACAGACACCACATCCGAGACCTGGGCCCTGTTCCAACTCATCGCGCGCGTATGCGACGTTTATGGATGCGAAATGCTCGGGACGATCGTCATTTCCAATACCCATTCCGAAGCGGACGTACTAACCGTGCTGCTACTGGCGCGTTGGGCAGGCTGCAAATATGTCCCGCCCATTGCACCGCTCTTCGAATCCATACGGGACTTGAAGGAAGCACCGGATATTCTAAAATCGCTCTTCAACTCCGAGCTTTATCTTGAACATCTGAAGACGCAAAACAACGAGCAAATGGTAATGATCGGATATTCCGATAGCAACAAGGACGGGGGATATTTGATGGCGAACTGGTCACTGTACCAGGCGCAGGAAGAGATCACGCGTGTTGCAGAGGCCTACAATATCACCCTGACCATCTTCCACGGCCGCGGCGGCACGACGGCGCGCGGCGGAGGGCCGGCCAACGAGGCCATACGGGCGCAACCGCCAGGAAGCATACAGGGCAGGTTCCGCCAGACCGAACAAGGCGAGATCATTGCATCGCGATACTCCAACCCGGACCTGGCCCACCGACATCTCGAACAAATCGCCAGCGCGGTCCTGTTGTCTTCGTTTCCCGATGCGGAACACACAAAAATCCCGTCCAACTGGGTGTTTGCCATTGAGAAGATGTCCATTGCTGCACAGCAGGCCTACCGTGGACTGGTCTATGAAAACCCCGGCTTCTATGATTTCTGGCAATCGGCCACACCCATCGATGAAATAAAGCGCCTGCAATTTGGCTCACGTCCGGCCTCTCGTACGCCAAGCGGAGCGGTGGGGCAAATACGCGCCATACCGTGGGTTTTTTCCTGGATGCAAAGCCGCTTCAACCTGCCGAGTTGGTACAGCCTTGGCACCGGACTCGAATCATTTTCAGACCGGCTGATGTTAAGAGAGATGTACGACGGCTGGCCTTTCTTTAAGAACCTACTCGACAATACCGAGATTTCCCTCCTTAAAGCAGACATGGATATTGCCTCTTTATATGTGGAACTTGTCCCGGACCACGACATGGGAAATAAAATTTTCACCGAGATCCGAAACGAATATGAGCGCACACGCGCATCCGTGTTATCCATCAGCGGACATACCGCCCTGCTCGAACTGGACCCAGTCACGCAGAATGCGGTCGACCTGCGGAACCCCTACATTGACCCGTTAAATTACATTCAAGTCGATGTGCTGCGACGATTACGGAGCCTGCCCAACCAAGGCGGCCCCGAGGCAGCAGCACTGCGCGAAGTCATGGCCATCACCATTAATGGGATCGCAGCCGCACTTAAAAATACCGGATAATAATTACGGAACTTTTTTCCCCGAGTTTTTAACCCTGGGCGAGATAAAACGAAAAATCAACCAACATGACACCTACATCAACAAATTCGAAACCTGTTCAGCCCTGGTTACTTACCGTAGCCTACTATTTAACATTCGTTATATTCGGTCTGGCCACTGCCCTGGAGGGTCCCAGCCTACCCACCCTGGCGAAGCATACTTTCAGCGCCCTAGATCAAATCAGTTTGTTATTTGTCGTGGGTGGACTCGGTTACTTAATCGGTTCCGTCATAGGAGGCCGCGCTTATGACCGACTCCCCGGTCATCGGATCATATCAGGCGCATTGTCCGTGATGGTTTTGGCAGCGGTGGTCTATCCACTGGCATCCGCACTGTGGGTATTACTTGTGGCTGCACTTATCATGGGCCTTGCCAAGGGAATGTTGGACGTGGGCTGCAACACACTTATCCAATGGGCCCATAAAGGAAAGCCGGGGCCGTTCCTGAATGGCCTGCACTTCTCCTTTGGCGTTGGCTCCTTCCTTTCGCCTATTTTGCTTGCACGTGTGTTCTCTGCTACACAGGAAATTTACTGGGGATTTTGGATCATCGCCTTATTAATGGTACCCCTAGCAATCTGGTTCTGGGTTTTACCGGAGCCGGCCGCGCAGCAACACTCCGATCAAGAAAGCCATACGCCCATTCCCGTTATACCCGTGGTGCTCATCGTATTGGCCTTCTTTCTATATGTCGGTGCGGAGGTGGGTTTCGCAAACTGGATCTATACGTATGCAGTCACCTTGAACCTGGCAAACGTCATCACTGCCGCGTACCTTACTTCCGGCTTTTGGGGATTGTTCATGATCGGGCGCTTACTTGGAGTATGGGTCTCCACCCGTATTCACTCCAAAACGATCCTCTACATCGACCTGAGCGGAAGTATCGTCAGCCTTGTTTTGATCATTTTCGGCCGCGAATCTGCAGTCCTGTTATGGGTTGGCAGCACCATGCTGGGTCTTTCGATGGCTTCCATCTTTCCCACCATTTTGATGCTGGCCAGTGAAAGCCTGCAAGTCACAGGGACGATCACAGGCTGGTTCCTGGTCGGAGCAGGCGCGGGTGGGATGGTCATACCGTGGGTGATCGGCCAGGCCTTTACCGCCTCAGGGCCTTATGCAATGATGACGATCCTCCTGATCGATCTAACGCTTAATGCATTGATCCTGATTGCTTTTATATACGGCATTCGACCTGTGGCGGCATCACCTTCACGCGCATAATGCAGTTCCCTTCCCTGCTATAATTCTTTAAGAGATGGAAGAGGAGAAAAGCCATGAAAGACGGAAAATGCCCCAATTGCGGTTCGAAGGATGTCATGGCCGACATCGAAGTCCGTGACGATGGTAGGAGCGGATCTCATCCACTACGGGTTGTAGTAGAAGAACCAGAACCGCCGAAGCACGGCCGTATATGGGTACAGGAACAGTCCACAGGAGACTTGCACGCATGGATCTGTGCAAAGTGCGGCTATACCGAACTATATACCAGCAATCTCGACCAGCTATACGAATCCTATAAAAAGAGTCTTTGAAAATTAAAAGGACGCGGGCGAGCTTGGAAAACGCGGATAGAAGCTTACCTAGCTTATTTTAAAAAAGGGATCATCTATTCGTCACCAAAGGAAATGCCCATCCCGCGGGCCGTTTTCACAGCATCCCCTTTCAAGTCAACGCGTTTAGGAACCGTGAAGGCTTCCTCCAATGCAACATCGACGATATCTCCGCTGTGGAGCGATACCATGCGGTCAAACTTTCCAAGCGCGGCGAGGCGGACTGCGGCGGCACCGTAGCGAGTCGCCAGCCAACGGTCAAACGGGGTGGGCGAACCACCGCGCTGCAGGTGGCCCAACACGGTAACCCTCGTTTCATACCCGTGTTTTTCAATATATTCTCCCAATTCGTGTCCAATCCCACCCAGCCGCGGAACGTATATTTGATCACCGCTGCGCGAAAATATCTGACCACTACCCTCCGGCTTCGCTCCCTCCGATATCGCAACGATACTGAACAACCTACCCTGATCCCTACGCCGATGCACTTTTGCAATCACCGATTCATACTTAAATGGGATCTCAGGGATCAATATAATATCCGCGCCGCCCGCAATCCCCGCCTCCAGGGTAATGAACCCGGCGTCCCGGCCCATTAATTCCAACACCATCACGCGATGATGAGCCTCGGCTGTGGTATGCAAGCGATCAAGCGCCTCGGTTGCGATCTCAAGAGCGGTATTGAACCCAAAGGTCACTTCGGTGCCGCCGATGTCGTTGTCAATCGTTTTAGGCACACCGATGATAGGCGCTCCCTTTAGATAAAGCTCGTGCGCGCTACGGAGCGTCCCTTCCCCACCGAGCACAAGCAGAGCATCCAAATTCAACTTCTTAATTCCCGCGATAATCTCCTCGGAGACGTCGATCATGACTTCCCTGCCATCGCGTATCACCTTACGCGCATAAGGATTACCCCGACTAGCAGCACCCAGGATCGTGCCACCCCGGGGCAAAATCCCTCGTACTTCCTCGATCCCCAAGGGAATTACCCCGTTCTCATTCACAAAGCCATCATATCCGTCAAGGATACCAAAGACTTTGCAGCCAAATTGACCAACAGCTGTTTTTACGACAGCCCGAATCACCGCATTCAAACCCGGTGCATCTCCACCACCTGTCAAGACGCCGATACGCTCCATTTCAAATCTCCTTAACCTTTTATCATACACTAATCCGGTTCACGAACCTAGCGTATAACGGGAGGTGATTTTTGTCATTAAACAAACTATGAGGTGATATGCGTCTGACATTCCCCCAAGGGATGAAACCTAAATCAAAGGAGGTTTCCATGCCCCGCCTAATGGCGGTGCTTATTATTCATCTAATCTAGAGAATCGTCCTGCAAGTATCTGCCGCGACCAATTAATTAAATATTGTAGGGCCGCTGCCCCCCTGGGGGTCAATAAGTTACAAGAATTATGACTTTTACCATATAATTCCTAAATTCAAGCTTAACCCCGGGCTTGAGTCAGGAGAGAGGCATGCTTGAAGATCAACCTCAACCGAAACCGAATAATAATGATTCAATCATAAAATGGACAGCGTTAACGATTGGGGGATGCCTCGTGATAATCGCCTGTCTTGCCTTTGCGCTGGTTTTAGCAGGCAGGTTTTTCAGCCCTCAGATCGGCGGTATTTTAAGTCAGGTCGGGGTGGGGCCAAACAATAAACCGGTTTATACAGCCACACCTGTCGCGCAGGCACACCCGCAATCAAAATTCAATACGATGGGTAATCCGAATGCCCCGGTAAGAATCATAGAGTATGCAGATTTTCAATGTCCTTTCTGCCAGCGGTATTGGCAGGACACAGAGCCTCAGATCATCAAAACATACATAGCGACAGGGAAAGTTTATTATGAATATCGATCGGTCGGTGCATTTATTGGACCGGATTCGGCATTGGCGGCGGAAGCAGCCTACTGCGCCGGTGACCAGAACAAATTCTGGGAATATCATGATGTGCTTTTTTCCAATTGGACCGGTGAAAATGTCGGCGATTTCGCCACTCCTAAACTACGGCAGCATGCCGCGACCGTTGGCCTGGACCAAAATACCTTTGATCAATGCCTAAACCAGGGTAAATATGTCGATCGGGTTCAACAAGACGTAACGAACGCAAATGCGGATGGGATCCATTCAACGCCTTCTTTCCTTATCAATGGAAAGCTGGTCGAAGGTGCGCAGCCTTTTGATGTTTTCCAGAAAGCCATCGAGACTGCATTGAAAGGCTACTAAGCCAAGTTAAATCGGGATAAAAAAATGAAGGGACAATCCAGACCTAGAAGGAACCAGATATTTTTCGTCGGTATACTGGCATTACTAATCATGTCGTGCAATTTTGCCGGTTCAACAACACCGGTAATAAGCACACCCACGCCTACGAACGAGATAGTTTCGACCACAGTTAATCCTGCCTTGTCACAAGCACCTGCATCGTCAACACCTGACCCGACAGAAACACCAACACCAGCGAACACATCCACACCGAGTCCCATACCGACTGTAGAGAGTTTAAAAGCAATGGTCACGGCTGACCTGCTAAGCTGCCGGTATGGTCCCGGCAGTGAATATCTTTTTTTATATGGGCTCCGAAAGGGTGCGAATATCATATTAATTGGACGCACGGAAGATAATAACTGGGTCTACGTGGATGGGAAAAATAAATGCTGGGTAAACATCGAATATATCGATATCGCCGGCGATAAGGACAGCCTACCCGTGGTTTATCCGGGAATTGCAAAATTACCCAAATCGCCTTATTACCCACCCACGACGATCAG
>CAZPCR010000055.1:2621-11549 GCA_964585035.1 uncultured Anaerolineaceae bacterium | reverse complement strand
CTGTATCCAACGCCCCGTTCGGTCAATATATATTTTGGGTCGGCGGGATCTTTTTCCAGCTTTTGGCGCAAGTAATTAATGTACAAGCGTACATAATGCGGCTCGTCCCGGTATTCGTAACCCCAAACCTTTTGCAGTAATTGATCGTGTGAAACCACCCAGCCTGCGTTCTGAACAAGGTGATATAAAAGGCGATACTCCGTTGGGCGTAATTTAACGAGTTTGCCCTCCAGCCAGATCTCGCGGCGGTCGAAATCTATTTTCAACCGGTCATCCACCTGGATCAGTTCGTGCATCGAACCGCTCATGCCTTCGGTGCGGCGCAAAACGGCTTTGACCCGGCCAACCAGCTCGCGCGGGCTGAACGGCTTGGTGATGTAATCGTCGGCGCCAAGTTCCAGGCCGCGCACCCGGTCGTTTTCCTCTCCTTTAGCCGTCAGCATAATGACCGGCACGCTGCTCACTTCACGGACGGTCTCGAGCACTTCGAACCCGTCTATATCCGGCATCATCACGTCGAGCAGGATCAGATCGGGCGTATCGCGTAGTTTGTCAATGGCCTGTTTACCGTTAAAAGCTTCCATAACCTGGAAGCCATCGTGCTCCAGGTTCATACGGATGAACCGCACCATGCGTTCTTCGTCATCCACTACGAGTATGCGGCGGCGATCAAACTCCTCAGGCATGTCACTCCCTCACGAAGCCGATGATCTTCTCTTCCTCTGCGTTTTCAAGCACCTCGATGAGGGTGAGTTTATCGACCGGCCACATGACTTTGACAACGTTCCCCTCGAGATAGTGCAGGTCTTTCCCGTCACGCTGGCGCGGGTTTGTGATCGTTATGATCGTATCGGTTGGTTTGGGCAGCTCATCCACTTCACCCACCACCGGCACATCCCCGGAAAGATGTAAAACAAGTGTATATGCCATGGATATCCTTTCGTCAGGCTTTAAGAAGAATCTGAATTTTAAGTTTACCGAGAGCGACCACATCCCCATTCTTGAGGGTATGTTCCACGTTGGGGTTGAGGCGTTTGCCGTTGATGTACGTACCGTTGGCGGAATCCAGATCCATTAGAAAGATGTGGCTGGCCTCCCGTTTGATCACGGCATGTAAACGTGAAACGCCGTTGGCATAAGCCTGGTAAGGGGAGAGGTCGATATCGGGCATAACGGGCTGGCCTTCGCTGATGCGCCCGATAGTGAACTCATTGCGTTCCGCCAGCGGGAGCACCTGCCCGGTATCCATCAGATGCAGTGTCACCCAGTTCTTGACCATGACGACCGGGGGAGGAGGCATAACTCCCTTGTTCTTCACCGGTTCTCGTAATCTATCGGATTTAATTGCCTGGGTCGTCGTTGTATCTGCGCCCGTCAGCGATGCGCCACATTCGGAACAGAACATGGCTCCGGTTATATTGTTGTGTTTACAGTTCGAACAGACGATCATTGCAGATTCTCCGTGGCCGACAGGAGCAAAGCCCGCGTGCCATATTTGATTTCCTTGCCGCCTTCCTGGCTGAAGGCCTTCAACCGTTCCATATTTTCAGCCTCCAGGAGGGCTGTTTTTGCCAAATCCTTTTCGCCTTGCGTTAAAAGGAGGGACGCAAGGTTCTTCAAATGCCGCGTAGCTGTGTCAAAGTTCTTGGCTTCCGCCGCCTCGTGTGCACGTTCCTGCATACGGTAGAGCGTAAAGCGCGAGAGCGCATTGAGAATGGCCGGGGGCGGCGGTTCGTTTAGAGGGGTCTCGCCCACTTCGCGCCCGAGTTTGATGCGAATGGGCGGTATCGAGGTCGGACGGGCGCTGATAATTAATTTCAAGGCTCCATCCAAAAGTGTAACCATATCCGCCTTGGATGCCGATGGTTGGACCAGAAATTCAAATAAAACATTAAGAGGGGTATCCTGCATGATCGGACCGAGATGAAGTGACTCTTCGATTGAAATAGGACCTCCCTCCGGCTGCAGGCGGAAGGCATAATTCAATTCAACGGCCGCCCCTTCTTTGAACTCCAGCACAACATCTTCGGCAAAAGTATTGGCGAGAGCATTGAATTTATCGACCAGCAGTTGTTGTATATCCTGAGGTTTGGAAATATACGTACTGTTGCTGCCGGTGCGGCCGGCAATTGTATCGAGGAAAATATCGTTCCAATCACTTCCAATGCCAAACCCGCTGATGCCTATATTCAAACGACCGGCCTGCTCTGCAAGCTGAAGGCAGGCTTGTTCATCACCATATGTATGACCGTCGGTAAGCAGAAGGATATGGTTTACCCTTTTTGGATCGAGAGTGCGGCGAACCTCGTTAAAACCCGCTTCCAGACCCTGATACATTTCGGTAGCGCCGCTGGTGCGGATCATTTGGATGCGGCTTGCCAGTTTGATGCGGTCGCTCTGGTATGCAGAGGGGATCACGACTTCGGCCCGGTCGCTGAATACCACCAGGCTGAATATATCTTCTGGGCGCAATGACTGCATGATTTGAATTGCTGCTGCTTTGACCATATCAATTTTATTGCCCTGCATGGACGTGGAGCGGTCAAGCACCAGGCAAATGTTCAGGGGCGGCGAAGGGATCTTATCATCCACCTGCCTCGGAGAGACTTCCAACAGGACGTAAATCAGTTGTGGCTCGTTTAAGCGAACGAGGTTTGGACGGCTGTAGAGGATTTTCTTTTGAATGATCGCCGCTGGCGCATCTTCCTTGGGAAGAGTCGCGTCGTATTGCGAGCGGCGCTTTGGGTTGGATAATACCTCGTAGGCTTGCTGGATCTCCAGGAAGATCTCGGTCTCACCTGCTAATTTGTTTTTGTCGGGGTGTAAACGTTGGGCGGCTTCATAATACGCGCGTTTAATTTCCTCCATGGAGGCATCGCGCAGGACGCCTAGAAGGGCGTAATAATCCTTCTGTGATCTGAACATCCCTATCCGATCATTTGCACAAGCACCACACTGATGTTATCGGGACCACCCGCCAGGTTGGCGGCTGCAACCATGCTTTGACAGGCACGTTGCAGGTTGGGCGCTTCTGTGAACGAACGCAATAGTTCATGGTCTGGCACCACTCCCCATAACCCGTCGCTGCACAGCATCAGGGCACCATTGTGCGGAAAAGGAATGGTGAACACGTCTGCATCGAGAACATCTCCCTGTCCGAGGGCACGGATCAATACATTCCGATGCGGGAAGGTTGCCGCTTCCTCCTTGTTGAGGTGACCCAGCTCCTCCAGGCGTTTTACCAGGGAATGATCGTGAGTGATCTGCTCTACACGCCCCGGCGGATAGAGGGCGTAGGCGCGGCTATCGCCAACGTGGCCGATCGTTACTTGCTGGCCAAGCACCAGCGCCGCTGTAAGCGTTGTGCCGCTGCCCGGCGCATCTTTCTGGACGGCGCGATGGGCCTCTTTAATTGCGTTTTCCATGATCTCTTGCAGCGATTCATCCGGCTGCTGTGTGGGGACGGAAAAGAGATAGGAGTGGAACTTACGCATGACCTGCCCCGCGACCACGCGGATGGCCGCATTGCTGGCTATCTCCCCGAACTGATGTCCACCCATCCCATCGGCTACGATATACAAACCGAAGGGAACATTCGCTGCTTTTCCGGCAAGCGTGGAGGTAATGGATAACAAGCTGTCTTCGTTATGTTCGCGTTGTTTCCCCACCGATTGACCGGTCGCTGCCACCAGTTGCTGCATTTCAAATTGAACGTTCTGACCATGGATGATGGATTGGATCTGCTGGTCTGAAAGGGGGGCGGTGGTTGCCATTTCGGCGGCCGGTTTTTCCTCGCCTTTGAATAATTTTTGGAAAAAATCAAACATAAATAACTCCTTTGTCAGGCGAGTAACGCATAAACGTTCTGGTCTGTTGAACCAAAATAACAGATATCGTCGAATACCACCGGCGAACCCGTGATCGCTTTCTTGGACTCAAACTTCCAGCGCTGGCGGCCTGTGCGATATTCCAGACAATATAGATTCCCATCCACCGAACCGCAGTAAACCGAATCGTTGTAGATGGCTGGTGAACTGCTGACCTGATGTTCGGTGCGAAAACGCCATACCTCTTTCCCCGACTGTGCTTCCACACAGTATATGAAACCATCTGCCGCGCCCACGATGACAAAGTTCTCCGTCAGCGCTGGTGAAGATACCGATGCTTTGCCCAGGCGAAAACGCCATATCACCCAACCATTGCGGGCATCCAGACAGTAGAGCGCGCCGTCCATGGATGTAAAGAAGACCGATTGTCTGGCTACGATGGGAGAAGAAGTAATGGCGCGCTTGGCCTGGAAGCGCCACTTCATGGCGCCCTTGAAATCCAATGCATAGAAATCGCCGTTTTCCGCACCAAAATAAACAAGTTCATTGGCAACGAAGGGAGTCGAACGGACCTGATCCCCGGCATCGAATTTCCAAACGCTGCGGCTTGTATTCACGTTTACGGCGTGCAGCGTCTGGTCGTCCGATCCGATGAAGACATGTTGTTCCGCGATCCGTGGGGAGGAATGAATATGCCCCTCGGTAAAGTAGGTCCAGACCAATTTGCCCGTCCGCATACTAACGACATGCAGGCGCTGATCCTCCGAACCGAAAAAAATGTTATTCTCGTAAATTGCCGGACGCGAGACCACGCCGCCTTCCGTCGCATACTTCCATTGAAATTTTCCATCTGCGGCGTTCAGGGCATAAAGGTTATTGTCGTAACAGCCGATATATAACACGCCCTGGTGCAGGAGCGGGGTTCCGCGAATTTCGTCTTCACATTTGAAGGACCAAATGGGTTTGATGCCGCCGGCCGGCGCGATGGAGGTCGTTGCGATTTTCGACAGGGCGCCGGTTTTTCGGGCTGCGCCCATCAACGCCTCCCGCATGGCTTCTATATTTGGAAAACGCTCGGAGGGATCGTAGGCCAGTGCGGTGTTGATCACCGCTTCCAGTTCCGGGGAGACGTGTGAATTGATCTTTCGTATGGGCCGTTCGCCGAAGGAGAATGGCGGCTCGAGGCGCGGGTCACGGCGCGTCAGGGAATGATGAAGGGTGGCACCGAGAGCATAAATATCAGCATACGGCGAGGCCTCTCCGCGGTATTGCTCCGGTGGAGAATATCCTTCCGTGCCGATCATTGTACCTTTTTGCCCCACCTGGAAGGTCCTGGCGATGCCGAAATCCACCAGGATCACGTCGCCGTTGCTGTTGATCATGATGTTCGACGGCTTTATATCGCGGAAAATGATCGGATCAGGCTTGTGCGCGTGCAAAAAAGAAAGCACATCGCATAATTCGATGGCCCACGTCATCACCTGTTCTTCCTGAAGGAAGCCGTTTGTATCGGTGATGATCGACTCCAAATCCTTCCCGTGTATGAATTCCAGCACCAGGTATGAACGATCGTCCTCGGTAAAATAATCGTAAATACGCGGGATGGACGGATGGTTGAGGGTGGCCAGGATATTCGCTTCCCGCTCGAAGTTCTGCACGATCGTCTGCCTGATCAACGGGTCTGGCGCCATATTGATCATCTCTTTGACTGCGACTAATTTTGTCACATTGGGGAAGTGCAGGTCACGGGCGCGATAAACGGATCCCATACCACCCACGCCGATCACTTCCTGAATATCATAACGCTTGACAAGCGTTGTGCCGGATTGTAGTTGGCGGCGGGAAGCCGATGATTCCTCGTCCTGTGGCAGTGTGATATGTTGTGTGTCCAAAAAGCCTCAGTTGTGCTTGAATTATAGTGTGCGTTGACGGGATTGACAACTATCTAATCTGTAGGGTGCGGAAGGCGTCCTTGCGGGGAATTTCATTCTAAGGCACAATGTAACGTATGAAAATCCTCGCCGTGAGCGACCAGGTGGTTGAGCGAATTTACACGCTTGTGCCACAGGGGCACTTTAAAGGCGTGGAGATGATCCTGGGCTGCGGTGACCTGCCTTACAACTATCTTGAATATTTTGTTTCCATGATGAACGTGCCCATGTTTTATGTGCCGGGTAATCACGACCCGCTCTATAATCCGAAGTTCGCCAACTCGTATGCCGAAGGCGGCACAAATCTCGACCTGAAACATGAACGCTTCAAGGGCCTTTTGCTGGCTGGCTTCGGCGGCAGCGTACGCTACCGGCCCGACGGCGTTAATCAGTATACCCAGACCGAGGCTTACTTCCGTGCTTTCCGCCTGATGTCAGGCCTGTTTTGGAACCTGCTCCGTTACGGCCGGGCGCTTGATATTCTGATCACACATTCGCCGCCTTTCGGGATCCACGATGAGGAAACGCAGGCCCACACCGGCCTTAAAGCCATCAATTGGATCCTTCGTTGGGCTCATCCCCGTTACCACTTTCACGGGCATACCCACTTCTTCCGCCGCAACCTTGCACCGTCTGTAACTCAGTTGGGCCCCACAACCATAACCAATGTATTCCCTTATGATTTAATCGAGATTTGAAAAATGTCTGAAGACCTTATTGCTTCCCAAACCCGCTCCGATTTCAGCCGGGCGCGCTTCAAAGCCTTCATGAACCGCATCCGTTCGCTCATCTCGGGCCAACCGACTACTTTGCTTTCCTATGATGAGGTGAAGGCAAAATTACACATCGGAGGCCCCATCTATCGAGGCGTTCAAACCGTCCATGTCGATCAGATCGTTGGAAGTTTGAACCGCTATCACCAATTCGACCGCGCCTTCCTGCCCGTTCAGGACCAGATCGCCTCACGCTGGCAAAACATAGACAGCGCTTTTTACAAAGATATCAGCCTGCCGCCCGTCCTGCTTTATAAGGTGGGACAGGTCTATTTTGTGGTGGATGGCCATCATCGTGTTTCCGTTGCCCGCGAAAAAGGACAGGAATTCATCGAAGCGGAAGTACGCGAATGTGCCACCAAGGTTAATATTACGGCCGACCTCAAAACCGAAGACCTCGAGATCCTCGGCGAGAAGGTACATTTCCTCGAGCGTACTCATCTCGACGTGCTGCGGCCGGAGGCCCGGGTGCGCCTGACCATCCCCGATGGCTTTGATCGCATCATTGAACATATTGCCGTCCATCGCTATTTCATGGGGCTCGATTTGAAGCGGGATATTTCCGAAGAGGAAGCGATTACCCATTGGTACGATACGGTATATATGCCCATCGTCAAAGTGATACGCAAGAGCAAGATCCTTAAAGAGTTCCCTGGCAAGACCGAGGCCGATCTCTATCTATGGGTGCTCGACCACGAGCGTTACCTTTCTGAAGAAGGACAAGCTCTTCATCCGCCCGAAACAGCCGCCCAGGAATTCATCGAAACTCGCGATGATTAATAAAGATTGATTTGGAGAACCCGTGACCCTGCATCCTCTCTCCGGCGTCTATGCCGCCGCTGTCACCCCGCTCAAGCCCGACCTCTCACCCGATCTCGAAGCGGTGGCGCCGTTCCTGGCCTTCCTGGCTTCCAGGGGTTGTCACGGTGCACTGCTCTTCGGCACCACCGGTGAAGGGCCGTCCTTTTCTCCTGCAGAACGCGCGGACGTGTGGCGTACGGCTTTGAATGTGCGCAAGCAGTTCCCAAACTTTCGCCTGCTGGCCGGCACCGGCACACCCAGCCTCACGGAGACCATCGATCTCACGAAGCTGGCCTTCGACCTCGGTTATGACGGCGTTGTGACTTTACCGCCATATTACTTCCGCAAAGCCACGGAGGACGGCCTCTTTCGCTGGTTCGAAGAAGTGATCCGGAAGTCGGTCCCTAAAGATGGATATCTTCTTGGTTATCACTTCCCTGATTCGGCGGGGATCGGCTTCTCGCTCGACCTGCTTGCCCGGCTCAAAAACGTTTTTCCGGAACAATTTGCAGGGATCAAAGACTCATCGCAAAACGAAAATTTTTTACACGCTCTCGGACAAAAGTTTGGGAACGACCTGGCAGTTTTCAGCGGCACCGATTCAGACTTTACCCTCGCTTTGCAAAATCAGGCCGCTGGCTGCATCACTGCCCCGGCCAATATCATCTCCGCTGGTTTACGTGAAGTGTATGACTTGTTCGTAAGCGGTAAAGATACATCCGCACCGCAAGCGAAAGTCAGCGAACAACGGCGCATCCTTGAGAAGTATCAACCTTATCCGGCATGCCTGAAAGCATTGCTGGCACGGCTTTATGGACAGCCTCGCTGGCCGGTTCGTCCACCCCTGGTTGAGATCTCGAAGATCGATGAAGATAAAGCAGTTCATGAATTTGAACTTTAACTGAGCGATTGCCAGTGCGAGGGTGGTTATTTTTTGAGTTCGTTTGTCCAATGATCATAAATTGATCTTGCCACGGATCCAATGAATGGAGGAGATTTCTCCTCTTCTTTAAAGCCCTTTGTCATTATTACCAATACAAAGGGATAGCTATTCACTGGAAACACGATTCCCAAATCATGATGGTACTCTCCCGTCCACCCGGTCTTATGCGCAATCCGGACGTCCGCTGGCAATTGAGAGGGGATCATTTCATTAATTTTCTGTTGGGCAAGGATTTCGATCATCGCGTCTGAATCAGCCGGTGAAATAACCGCTCGGTTCGCCAACTTGATCAGGATTTCCATATATCCCCGGGCGGTCGAGGCGTTATTCAAACCCTTTCTATATGCTAAGGTATCTTCGACGCCGCGGCGGACGACCAAACTTTCCGCACCAAGTTCGCGCATAAAACGTGTGGTTTTTTCCGGCGTGACGCGTTCCATGAGGTTATTGGTCGCCAGGTTGCTGCTAAACGTTATCATGCGCAGGACAAGATCCCGGATCGAAAGTGATTGCCCGATCCGTTGATAAAGATCTTTTTCGGAGTCGTCCTCGTCGGATAAAGAATACGGGGTCTGGTCCACCAAACTTACAAATTCATTTTTCACCGGGATTAAATCGTCGAGTGAAAACACTCCGTCTCGCGCCTGGTGGAA
>CAZPCR010000055.1:0-2521 GCA_964585035.1 uncultured Anaerolineaceae bacterium | reverse complement strand
TACGCCTGGGAGCCTGCCTGTCTCTCGCTCGGTTATGCCCAACCTTATGCCGATGTGGACGAGACGCGTCTCAGGGAGCGCGGCTGGGAGGTTGTGCGGCGTCCCACAGGCGGGCGGGCCATTTTGCACACCGATGAATTGACGTATTCAGTTACTGCACCTGCCGATGAGCCCAGGGTAGCCGGGTCATTGCTGGAAAGCTATAACCGCCTGGCTGTCGCCCTGCTTGCCGCCGTTCAATCATTGGGTTTGCCGGTGGAGATGAAAGAAGGTTCGAGCCCGAATCCAGAAACACCCAACCCGGTCTGTTTTGAAGTGCCATCGGCGTATGAGATCACCGTCCAGGGGAAAAAATTGATCGGCTCTGCACAGGCTCGCCGCAAAGAAAGCGTGCTGCAGCACGGCTCGCTTCCACTGACCGGAGACCTGGCACGCATCACAAAGGCATTGGTCTTTGCCGGCGAACCTGCCCGTCAGGATGCCTCTCGAAGATTGCTCGAGCATGCCACCACGGTTGAAACGGTGCTGGGGAGGCGGGTTCCCTGGGACGAGGCCGCACAGGCTTTTATTCATGCCTTCCAAGAAAAATTAAGTTTAAGTCTCAAAGAAGGTGTTTTGTCGGAAAGCGAACAGGAGCGCATCGAAACGCTCGTCCACGATAAATATAACCATCCCGAATGGATGAAGAGAGTGTAGTTTCGGCGCGCTCAGTCGGCCGGTGTGCTCTCTAAGATCGCATTCGGATACCCAAGCGCCGTGAAGAACCTGCTCAGATAGGTTACGGCATTCTGTTGGGCCTGGTCCAGGATACCGTCATCGAGCGCGGCCTGAAGGATCTTGGCCTTCGCCCCTACCAGAGCATCGACTTCCAAATTCGGGTCGAGCTTGGCAAGGGCTCCCGATTGGTCAAAAGTTTGTGTTTTACTTTCGTCCAATGTAGTGACAAAGACTTCCGTGGGCGGTAATTTGACATGCAGGATACCGTTTTGCAATTGCAGGTCGCTCGGTTGCAATTTCTGCATATCGATACCTGCGATGACCGTTCCGTGTACGATGATGAGTAATTTTTGTCCGAACAGGAAACCAAAGGTTCCCTGATTATTCTCAGCGGTCACAGCCTCTGACTCATTGTATTGGATCGTTTCCAACCTGGCGAGAGCCTGTATCTGGGTGATGTACGTGATCGGATCGGGGATGATCGTCGGTGTAGGATGCATTAGATCCGCGACCTGGGTCTGCAGCGAGCTGTTGGCCTGCTGGAAGGGAGCAACTGTATCCTGGGTGGTCTGCTTGATGCCCTCTACAATATAATAAGCTGCCGCGCCTATTACGAGTAGAATCAGGATGGAAAGTATATTGATTCCGCGGTTCTCTTTCTTCATGATATTTCTCCTTACAAATAAAAGGCGGATGCAGGGGTTGATCCCAAATAACGATTTTTACCCTGACCCATTAATAGTCTTAACGGATTGAACGGTGAATTTGCTTTACTATAATAACCCCTTTTCGGTCAAAAAATTGAAGGAAGGGATGAAGCGATTGTTCCCTTTGGTACTACTGGGGCTGCTTGCCTGCATTCCTCCCGTAGAAATAGGCCTTTCTCCTGCGCCTACGGTGATGCCAGCCCTCACCCCGACGGCTTCGATTGAAATGAGCCCTTCCAGGTCACCGCAAGCAGAATTAGGCACCGACGATAATCCTCTTATCCTCTCCTTGCCCCCTTCCCCGCGGCCCGTACCGTCTGTGCTCGCCGCTGGCAAGACTCTCATCTCCTTGCTCGAGAAATCCACGAGCTACAAATTTGTTTCCGTGATCCCTGCCGATGAAACCGAGCTAATCAAAGATTTCGGGATCGAGAACGCCCACATCGGCCTCCTTTCGCCAATCGGGTATTTGCTGGCCAGCAGTCAAGGGTCCGTCGAGGCTGCTTTTGCCCGCCAGCAGTCCGGTGCGGTGTTCTATGGCGCACAATTCATCGCCCGGAGCGATGCAGGATTCGTTTCCTACTATGACCCGTTCACGAATGAGAACAGCGTCGATGCCGCGGTCGCACTGGCGCAATTCAAGGGTAAAAAGCCCTGCTGGACGGATGATCACTCGCCGTCGGGGTATATTGTCCCGCTGGGGTTCCTGAACGATGCCGGAGTTCAGGTGCTCAAACCGGCTTACGTAACGGATCATCCAACGGTTGTGCGCGCGGTCTATGCCGGGGGAATATGCGACTTTGGTGCGACGTACATCGATGCCCGCACCTATCCTGGTCTGGGAGATAAATACCAGAATGTAATGAAGAAGGTCGTTGTCATTTGGCGCACTCCGTCGATCATCCCATACAATACACTGGTTTTTGCCCATGCCATGACCGAAGACCAGCGCCGCTCCCTGATTCGCGCCTTCGTGGATATCATGTCGACGGCCGATGGAAAATCTGCCATGCAAACCTTGTATGGATTCGATGCCATGCAGGTCGTGCAGGATGGCCAATATGCGGATTTTCGTAAAGCGGTCAAGGCCTCGGGGT
>CAZPCR010000054.1:6994-11621 GCA_964585035.1 uncultured Anaerolineaceae bacterium | reverse complement strand
TCGAGGCGGCGATCGTGTTCAGGCCGACCGGCCCACCGTTGTATTTCTCGATGATAGTTCTAAGCACGCGGCGGTCCACGTCATCCAATCCCAGTGGGTCCACTTGCAGCAAATCCAGGGCTTCCTTGGCAACTTTTAAAGTCACCGTCCCATCTGCACGCACCTGGGCAAAATCTCGTACGCGCCGCAAAAGACGCAGTGCGACGCGCGGAGTGCCACGCGCTCTTCGTCCGATCTCTTCGATGCCGCTCACTTCCACAGGGACATCCAATAGTTTGGCAGCCCGTTTGACAACTGCCTTCATCGCCGGCAAATCATAATAGTCCAATCGATAAACTGCCCCGAAGCGCGCCCGCAACGGCGCAGTGACCAGAGCCAGTCGCGTTGTCGCTCCCACCACGGTAAAGCGCGGTAGTTTCAGCCGAATTGATCTTGCTGAGGGGCCTTTGCCAATCACGATATCGAGTGCAAAATCTTCCATGGCAGGATATAACACTTCTTCAACCGCGCGCCCGAGGCGATGCACCTCGTCGATGAACAATACATCACCGGCGCGTAAATTGGTAAGAATGGCAGCCAGGTCACCGGCACGCTCGATGGCCGGACCCGATGTAACCTTTATATTGACACCCATTTCGTTGGCAACGACATGCGCCAGGGTAGTTTTACCCAGGCCGGGCGGCCCATAAAATAAAACATGATCCAGCGCTTCCTCTCGCTGCCGCGCGGCAGTAATCAGAATGCCAAGATTCTCTTTGACCTGATCCTGCCCGATCAACTCCGCCAGCATTTGCGGCCGTAGGGCATTATCAACGCGATCGTCAGGTTTGGCTTCAGGGTCGAGCTGTCGTTGACGCGAGTCGCTCATGGGTTGATTATACACAAAGAAAACCGGGGTCTTCTTAAGATCGAGGAAGAAATTGATTAGTTACGTCATATTAAGGAAGATACACGCCTTGATAATATAAAAGACCTAAAGTAATAAAATTGGACAATTTATGTATTATTCTGTATACTTCAACCTACTTTACGAATTCTGATTCGGCCTAGGAGATCGTTAACATGCTTGGACGTGCATCTATCAGGTTTATCATCGCCATACTTGCTGGCTTTCTGGCACTGCATAGTTTCTTTTCCAACAGCTCGAGTACATCCGGCGGCGTGACATCCAACAACAACACGGGCTCAGGATGGTTTTTCTTTGGTGGCGGCGGGAGCAGTGGTTGGGATAATAGCGGAAGCAGCAGTAGTAATAATGGTAGTGGTAGTTGGGATAGTGGAAGTGGCGACAGCGGAAGTTGGGACAGCGGAGGCGGAGATAGTGGTAGTTGGGATGACGGTGGCGGGGATGACGGAAGTTGGTAACTATTAATCATCGAGACTCACATGACTAGGCATTCTTCCAGTTCTTCTGAGGTTATATTTGGTATCATCGCCGTAGTTTTATTATGGCTGTTCAGCGGTATCAGCCCTTATCTAACCGGCATCGTAGCCGTATGGATCGCTATCTATTTCTTTTCCAGCGGTATGCACGCCTTGAATGCAGGAAATGTTGTGCAAAGGCAGCCGGTCATCTCATCAGCAAGCTCTGCTCCCGTAACAAACTCACCGACTTTGGCGGAAAAAATGGCTTCAATAAATATCCCTCATGATCTTAAATGTCCATCCTGCGGCGCGATCATCAGGCCAACGGACAGGAAATGCAACTACTGCGGTTCCTCGCTCATCCCATTGATCGACCTACCCCAGCCAGCCAATTTCGGGGATGTGCAGGTCGGCCAGTCCGTTCGAGTGACTCACCCAAAACAAGGTGTATTGACTTTAAAAGTCCTGCGGCGCCTGTATTACGGCGAGTTGTGGCAGGAGCATAGCGGCCCGAATATCCCCTGGACGACAACCGGCACTTATTTTGTTGGTCTGACTCTCGACCACGATATTTTCCTGCTTAACTGGCAGAGCCGCTTCTTCCTGCTTGAATCGCATTCTCCGCTCACCGATATGGAGATCAACCAGAGCTTTGCTCCATATGCGCGTCAATTTGCCGCATCACATCAGACAGCGGATGTGCACTTTAAATACGCAGGTACAAACTGGCACATTGACGACATCGGCAAGTTCCGTATAGAGTATTGCGACGGGGATGGACCACAGATTAGTCCTGGTTCGGTCGGGCGTTTCATTCATGCCAGTAATGACAATATCGTCCTTGTCGTCGAAGACTATCAGTCTGGGGGCAGCGGCGGCCTGGATACGCTTTGGAAGGGCTTTGGTATTAAACAAACAGATTTCACAACTGCTTAATTTAACTTTTACTTACCTTATGAAATCCGGTTATTATGGAGAGCTAAAATGAACAACAAAACAAACCGTTTCCCCATGAGCTTGCTCGTTATTTTGATCCTGTTGGTGGTCGGGCAGGGGCTGTCTTATCTGTTAGCCCCCGATTCATGGCGCGGCTTCACGGCAGTCCTGCCAAAGATTCTGAGCATGATCGCCTTCTGGGGACCGATCATCGTGCTGATCTCATTCGTCTTTGTAACAATTGCCATGCGGATTCTGGGATTCACCTCTATCGAGGAAATTCGCAAAGAATCCGTGGAAGATAACAATCCTGCACCCGCCATCATTTTCGTTGGGACGCTGATCGCAAGCATTTTATTCTTAATGGTTGTGATCAAGCCGTAACTACCCTTCAGTTCTTCGTAAAGATTCCAGAAAAGAGGTGCGCAGGGAATTTGCCCTGCGCACCTCTTTCTGCACAATTTTTAATCCTATGCTTTTAGCCTGGGACGAGGATTTAAATAGATGCTATCTTCCTCACATTACCTCGACGTCGTGCGGGCGGGACTCGGCTAACCCAACCTGCGTCATACGGACAAAGACCGCTTTTTCATATAACTCATCTACGCTGTGCGCATCGCAGTAGCTCATGCCTGATTGCAGTCCGCCGATCATCTGGGCGAACATCTCGCGCGCAGAGCCGCGATACGGAACAGCCGCCTCGACGCCTTCTGAAACGTAGTCTTCGATTTCTTCCTGTGTGATCTCACCCTCGCCTTCACGGACTTTACGCGCGACGGTGGCCTGTAAGGAGGCCATGCCGCGCGACACTTTATAGCGATGGCCCTGGCGGGTCATAAGCAGGCCGGGGCTTTCATCCGTTCCGGCCAACAGGCTGCCGATCATTACCGTGGATGCACCGCTCGCCAGGGCCTTGACCATATCGCCCGATTTGCGGATACCGCCGTCGGCGATGATGGGGATTCCCTGCGGTCTGGCTACCGCGGCACAGTCCATCACCGCTGTGAGTTGAGGCACTCCGGCGCCTGCCACGATGCGAGTGATGCAGATCGAGCCTGGCCCCACCCCAACCTTGACGGCATCAGCGCCTGCATCAATAAGCCTCTGCGTTCCTTCTGCGGTCGCCACGTTGCCCCCGATGATCTGTGCAGTAGGGAACTGTTTACGAACTGATTTGATGATATCGATCTCCAGCTTCGAATCGCCGTGCGCAATATCCACGACGATGCAGTCTGCGCCGGCTTCGAGTACGCGCTCCACGCGCTTGATCTCCGTTGATTTCACTCCCACCGCCGCGCCCACGCTCAAGCGTCCGCGTTCATCTTTTACAGCCTTGGGGAACTCGGTAAGCTTCAGGATGTCTTTCATGGTGATCAAACCGGTAAGTTTCCCGTTTGGATCAACCAACGGCAGTTTCTCGATCCTGTGTTCGTGCAAAATTTTCTCGGCCTGTTCGAGCGTAGTATCACGCGGCGCGCTTATCACCTTACGGGTCATGATCTCGGAAAGCTTCTTGCTGTCATCCTTTTCAAAGAGCAGGTCGCGCGTGGTGACAATCCCGACCAGGCGGTCGTTTTCATCCAGGATCAGGATGCCTCCAGTATAGGTATCTTCAACGATCTTTTTCATGGCGCCAACCGTGTGTGAAACGGTAAGCGTAATGGGTTTATCCACAATATAAGACTCTGCCCGTTTGACCCGCTCGATTTGCCGAACCTGGTCTTCAATCGTCATAAAGCGATGGATGATACCAATCCCGCCTTCACGGGCCATAACAATTGCCATTTCACTCTCAGTCACAGTATCCATATTGGCAGAGACGATCGGCGCTTGCAGGGTAATCTTTCGCGTCAATTTCGTTTGCGTTGACAGCGTGCGCCGCGAGGCAACGTCCGAATATTGCGGCACAAGCAGGACGTCGTCATATGTTAAGGCTATATCGGGCAGGACTTTCATGACATTTACCTCTCTACGTTACAACCTGGCACATTCAATTTTCAATGGGTGATATTCATATCCCATTTAATGACATTACTTAATCGACCACTTAACCCTGCCGATTATATGGCGCTGTGCTTGTCTATGCAATGCTATAATGACATTTGCGAAATTACAGAGTATTACGAAATTATCTAACTCAACGTTCTGTTTTTTTACCCTACAAATGATCAAAACAAGTTAAGATATTTATGCAAGTAGCAGTAAATGTCTGACGAATTAACAGATCGTGGAATACACACATTTCTGCATAAAATATTCAGGATGAGGAGGACAGCGTGTCTGTCACAATAATTCTCGGAACGCAATGGGGGGATGAGGGCAAAGG
>CAZPCR010000054.1:0-6894 GCA_964585035.1 uncultured Anaerolineaceae bacterium | reverse complement strand
AATGTCCGTGATGAATATCTCGGTTTTTATGCCGTGATCAAACCATTTATTACCGAGCTCTTTTCCATAGTCCAGGATGGGTTGAAATCTGGCAAAAAATTCCTGCTCGAACAAGCGATGGGGACCTGCCTTGACCCGGATTGGGGAACCTACCCGTTCGTCACCGGCTCGACAACACTTGCTTCCGCCGCAACAGGCGGCCTCGGTATTCCGCCGCGTGCGATCAGCCGCATTATCGGTGTGACCAAGGCCTACACTACGCGCGTTGGTGCGGGTCCCATGCCGACCGAGATCAAAGACGATGCAAATGCTGCTCAGGCACTCACAGAAGTAGCAGCCACAACAGGACGTATCCGCCGTGGGGGTTGGTTCGACGCCGAGCTAACTCGTTTTTCGGCACAAATCAATGGGATTGATCGATTATTCCTCACCAAGCTCGATATATTAAGCGGGTTCGATGAGATTCGAATTTGTACAGGGTATCAATTCAATAACCGGCACGTCCACTACTTTGACCTGGATTCCTACCAACTAGAAAATGTAAAACCTATTTATAAAACTGTCCACGGTTGGAAGGAAGATATCCGCGGTGTCCGCAAATACGCCGATCTGCCATCCCAGGCGCGCACGTATGTAGAAACGATCGAGAAATTGGCGGGCGTTAAAATTGGCTGGGTCGCGAACGGCCCGGAGCGAGAAGCAGTGATCACGAAGAAATAAAGATTTTAAACACTTGTCATTTTCCATACTCACAGTCTCCCAACAATTCCAGGTTGGGGGACTTTTTACAATTATTACCAGGACCAAATATTCATTTTCCAAGCATCCCCTGTCCTTCCTATGTTCATGGTTTAATATTTGGAGTATCCTTGGCGAAATTTATCCAGTCAAACCGAGGAGAGTTATATGGCAAAAGATGTCTCCATGCGGGCGTTCAAATGTCCTACCTGCGGCGCCCCGCTCGAGCCTGAGAGTGGTACGCTGACCATGAAATGTCCTTACTGCGGAGGGACGGTCATAATCCCTGAGTCGCTGCGTACCTTGCCGCCTTCATCAGGCCCATCCATAGGTGAGGTATTTCAATTTGGCCTTAACGGTGTAGATCTGAATAAGGTCATGGGCAATGCCATGCAACTCCCTCAGGCGATTTCCCTTGCCAAGCAAGGCAAAATCGACGAAGCGGCCGACATGTACGGCCAGATCACTGGGTTGGCCCATCCGGATGCGGTAAAAGCCGTGACCGCAATGGCTGCAGGACGGGCTGTAAGTCTGACCCCGGGACGTCCGGGAGTAAACTGGCAGCAAATTGAGACAACCTATAATCAGGCCCAACCGACCGTAGAGATCGGCTCTTCCTCAACCAGCTTTAGTCCTTCTGTTGCACAGCCCAAGAGTTCAGGAAGAAGCTGCGGCTTGTTTGCAGCAATTATGATCACCGGGATTCTATTAATCACAGGATTGGTGGTCGCTGGCATCTTTCTTTTTTCAAACGGTACATCGCCAACTTCGTTAATTCCGATGGGCTTTGCCAATAAAACGCTTTCCTTTGGCAGCGAAGGCATCGGTGCCGGGCTCTTGGAGGACGCGCGTTCATTGGGTGTGGATGCTAACGGCCATATCACCGTCGCCGATTATGAGGACGGTCGTATCCAAACTTTTGATCCGACCGGAAAATTCATTTCGACGTTCTCCATCAACCCCGACGGCAGGAAGGTTTATATTGGCGGCATGGGTGTCAGCCGTGACGGAAATACTTACATAGTACATAACGGAAAGATTTCGATCTATGATCCGAATGGAACGATCGTGAATGAGATCGGCGACGATCAACATTTCTATAACGACGTGACACTGGGAGCGGATGGCACACTCTATGCTATATCCAACGGCGAAACCATCGTTCGCTTTAAAAAGGATGGAACGGTCGATCTCGAAGTCCCTGATACTTTTACCAATGCAACCGGCGACAGTGAATCGGATGCCCATCTCACTGTGGATGGACTGGGCAATATGTATATTGTAGGGTCCTTCAATTACGCAGTGCTCAAATTCTCCCCTCAGGGAAAATTCCTCAACCGCTTTGGCAGTGAGGGTGACGGAGCCGGAAAATTCACCTCCCCCCTCAGCATTGCTGCGGACGGCTATGGCCGCGTTTACGTTGGCGATTTCTATGGCGTATTGGTTTTTGATTCAAACGGCACATATCTCAACACCATCGACACAAGTAATGGTGTCGCCTATGGCCTGACCTTCGATGACCAGAACAATCTTTATGTTATGACCAGCCAAAACCAAATCCAGAAATATCAGATCCAAAAACCGACTGCTAATTAATTCATTTTTATTTGCTGATTAACAAGGATAAAGACCAGTCATTATCCTTGTTGTTTACTTTTATCGTTGTTCCCACCTTGCCAGCTTGGTTCATGGCGTTTATACCGAAGTGACGTAGAACCTTACGGACAGAATGCTGGCACAATCAACGATATTTAACTGTAATTCAAAATTAATCAACCGGTCAGGGATTATATGAACTCACCCACTTTTCCAAAAAAATTTGTTTGGGGTGCGGCTACCTCGGCTTATCAGATCGAAGGTGCCTGGAATGAAGATGGTAAAGGTCGTTCAATCTGGGACATCTTCAGCCATACACCTGGCAAGATCATCAATAACGAAAACGGAGATATCGCCAACGACCATTATCATCGTTTTAAAGACGATATCCGCTTGATGTCCGATATCGGGTTGACAGCTTATCGTTTTTCAACTGCTTGGACCCGTATCCTGCCAGAGGGTACAGGCAGGGTTAATAAAAAAGGACTGGATTTTTACGACCGCCTTGTGGATGAATTACTGAAGCGGAAGATCGAACCCTATATATGTCTTTTCCATTGGGACCTGCCCCAGGTGCTTCAGGATAAGGGGGGCTGGCAAAACCGTGAGACGGCTTTTGCCTTCGCCGAGTATGCAGCCCTTGTCTCGGGACGCTTGACTGACCGTGTAAAATTCTGGTTTACTCATAACGAACCCTGGGTCGCGGCGGTCCTAGGATATTTCAGAGGTGAACACGCACCCGGGATCAAGAATCCTGCTGCCGGGATCGAAGCCCTCCATCACATGCTCCTTTCGCATGGTCTGGCTTTGGAGGCTATTCGGGCTGAGGCGAAGAAACCCGTAAAGATCGGTATAACCCTCAATCTCAATCCAATATATCCCGCCACCGAATCAAAAAAGGACCACGATGCTGCCGTCCGCATGGATACGATCCTCAATAGGACGGTGCTCGATCCCCTGTTAAAGGGCACTACTCCGATTCTGGAAATTCCGATTGGGAAAATGTTATCCAAATCGCTTATCCAGGCGGGCGACCTGGAAAAGATCAAACACCTGGATATATTAGGTGTCAATTATTATTGCCGCACGGTCGTGAAACATGATGCCCGGGTTCCTATCCTTGCCGCCAGCCAGGTTTATCCAGAAGGCAATGAATATTCCGGCATGTGGGAAATCTACCCTGAAGGGATTTATGAGATCCTGATGCGCATCTGGCATGATTACAACCCATCTTGTGATCTTATGGTCACCGAAAATGGTATTCCCGTACCAGATGGACTGGACTTTGACGGCCGAATCCGCGACGAACGCCGTATCCATTACTTACATGATCACATCACACAAGTCCAGCGAGCCATTCAGGATGGCGTGCCGGTGAAAGGATATTTCCACTGGTCACTGATGGATAACTTTGAGTGGGCATTGGGGTATGGCCCGCGTTTCGGGTTGGTCTATGCCGATTACAAAACGCAAAAGCGAACTATCAAAGATAGCGGCCGGTGGTTTGGGCAAGTGATAAAGAATAACCGTCTCGAGGATTAACCGGGAATTTGGTTGTAATCCTCATCAATTTCTACCGGAAACAATATTTCTGCTGACGGATTGCTTACCAAAGTTTTTTTCAACCAAGCATCCGGGCATCGATATTTTTTTATTTCAACTGTATCTTGATGAATAATCTTTCTTTTGCTAATCGCGCGGTGTCTTCACGGTTGGCAATGCCATTTTGAAGTCTAACTCCCATTGGAGCGGCAGACACCGGTAAATGCCGTACATACTCGCCAATTTGGACTCCGACAAGTTGTTCGTCCATAATTGCTTCGGCGCATGCCTGCATATTACGGCCCTGCAAGCGCAAAACCACATCCGCCCCCCGCGTACATTGCGCCACCACTTTCTATCGCGGTTAGAGATGACCCATAATATATTTCCATCACGATAATAATTTACGGGTGTAGTGATAGCGCGACCGCTCTTGCGACCCATAACGGTAATCAACATAAGGGTACCGCCAAGTATGCCTTGCAGTGGAGAATATAGAAGTATTTTGATAAAGTCATTTCCTTGCATCGAAAGCTCCATACATCTGGTCAGGCGCCAGGTATTGCGGGAAACGACCTCGCAAAGCCAGGCGCGCTTGATAACATAAGTGACAGGCATCCGCGTAGGATGTTTCGTGCGGCAGGTTATACTCGCTTACCAGGGCAGCAGGGCCGCCCTCCAGTAAAAGCCCACAGATCGGATGTGCATCGGGGTCATAGCATTCACAGATCTCCTTTAACGGCTTCTCGAACAAATTGCCGATGATCACACCCTGGCAGATATGCAGGTTGCCTAGCGGGTCTACATGAATTCGGCCGGGTTCGCGCAGATCCTCATGCAGACATTCCGTGAATTCCTCCCATGGATGGCGCATGGCAGGAGATGTAAGGGGAGCCAACACGACTGCCGCGCGTCCGCGAAACATGACCCCGCTATGACCCGTGACCTGTCCGTGTGTTTGAGCTGCACTGGCATCCGGTTGATCGATGCTGATCAAGCCGGTGGGTATGTTCATCCATTTGGCCGCAGCCAGCGCGTTTTGGGCCTGGTCACCGAGGACTTTCTCGCAGTGATATAAATCACTGCTCACGGTCAGGTCCGCAAGCCGCCCGGCAAACGGCTGCAGCGATTCGACCGCATCGGCTATGGAAACAGCCCAATAGGCATTGGAAACTATACCTACGGAAAAACCCAATTCAGCCGCCTTCCTTACGCCCATCACAAGCACTGCATAATATAAAAAAGGCTCACCACCTTCGAAGTAAATGGAGGTTACGACAGCCTGTCTTGCTTGCAACAGGATCTGCTCAACTTGATCGATCGTCAATACACCTTTTTGACTAGGGCCGCCCCACACAAAACAATGTTCACATTCGTAAATGCATTGATATGTAAGAAGGATGTGCAGGCCTGAGAGTTCCATATCGACCTTACTCAATTACAGTGTACATAAATTGCAGTTCAAAGTCACGGGTCAAAAATCATATTTTTGTCATACTGCCAATTAATAAAACTTTGGTTGCAACGCTTGGAAGGGTAACGATGGGGGTTAAAACCGCAGATGCACCATACAAATTAAAGTGACCGAATTATCGTTGTATATGTCGGAACGGACGGTCGATAAATACTACTCCGAATGGTGCTCTTCTAGACTACCGACTATAATTAGGGAAATCAAGCTTCCGGAGGCCAACATGTCGAACGTCTTTGCATCCAACCATCCCCTGGTTGCCCATAAACTGACCCGTCTGCGAAATAAGAATACCGATCCCAAAAAATTCCGCGAGCTCGTGCGGGAGATGGCTGGTCTGCTGGCGTATGAAGCCACAGCCGACCTGGCAACGGTCGAACGCCAGGTTGAAACTCCACTTGCTACTTTAGCGGGTGTTGAATTGAGAGAGAAGATCGGTTTGGTTCCAATCCTGCGGGCAGGACTGGGGATGGTGGAAGGCATCTGGGAATTGATGCCCACCTCCGAGGTCTGGCATATCGGACTTTACCGCGACGAACGGACTCTGAAGCCGGTGGAGTATTACAACAAACTACCCATCGAGCCGACCGTCTCTGTTTGCCTCATTTTAGACCCCATGCTGGCTACCGGCGGCTCAGCGGTCGCCACCACTGATATTGTAAAACGCTGGGGGGTGAAGAAGATCAAGTTCGTAGGTCTGATCGGCGCCCCGGAGGGTATCAAAAACATGCAGGCGCATCACCCTGACGTACCGATTTACCTGGCTGCCATTGATGATCATCTTAACGAACGCGGTTACATTGTTCCCGGCCTGGGCGACGCGGGCGACCGTCAGTTTGGTACAGCGTAGCTATGCCGATTAACACGACCGAACTTAATACTTTTATTGTCCGTGCCAAATCTACTACTTACGTCGGAGGCGGCGAGCATTCAGCTGCCAGCCGGTTGGGTTCACATGATATCCGGTTCTCTGACGCCGAATGGGATTACCATGATAGTTATTTTGGGGGCAGCGACTTCCTTGGGGAAGAAGTGGTCTATCTTGCGAGCCGCCCTATTTGGGCGATGAACTATTACGGCCGCATCCTGAGGGTTGATCTCATCACGGCTGCGCAGGCCGGCCAGATCATCAAAGCCAGTCTGTCCCGTATGTATAGGGAAGGCCGTTTTTTAGGAGGGTTTAGATTTTCTGAAAATAACTTTACTTACGTGGATACCAGTGAAGGTATTGTCGATTGTTTCAATGGACGGGAATCCATTATCCACGGAGAGGAAACCGCTTATGAGTTGTATTATCATGGCGGTCTGATAAAAGATTGAGACAAAGAGATTCAGGGATATATGAAAACAACCAGGAGATTTCCGTTAATATATTAAACTATGAAAGCCATGCTTTTGCGGGAGATCGCCTCGCTCGCACTCAACCCAACCCCTCTTTCGCTGCAAGACGTACCCGATCCAATTCTTGGACCGGGTGAAGTTCTGGTCCATGTCACAGCTTGCGGCGTGTGCCACACGGAACTCGATGAGATCGAAGGCCGCACACC
>CAZPCR010000053.1:2337-11651 GCA_964585035.1 uncultured Anaerolineaceae bacterium | reverse complement strand
CGGCACCTTTCGGCAAATTGACCGTATCGTTCCAATCCGCAAAGCCGAGCAAAGGTAGTCCGTGTTGACCGGTATCTCCCCTTGTGAATGCCAGGCCGCGTTTTAGATGCTCGAGAACACTGCCGCTCTCCAGGACGCGGCCTTGTTTATCCTTATCATAAAAGGGTATTCTCTCCTCAAGAAAGGCCAGATCGCCTGTTTCCTTTATGAAGGCGCAAACGGCCAGGATGCCCCACAAATGATCATCGCTGTAATAATGTGGGTGGTCTTCCATTTCCGCCGAGTCTCCAATGCTGCCTACCAGGGTCAGCGGATTAAATTGATGCAGGGCTGAGCCATCCTGTTTCTGAAAAGTGAGCAGCGTACGGAGTAAGTCTTTTCCCTCCTTTGGAACGGAGGCGAAAACGGCCATCACATCCTGCGAGGAATCACGCATGCCGATGCCGCGCGCGCCAAGTCCGAGCTGATAATAGGAAAGGTAACGCGACCAGGTCTTGGTGACATAACACTGGTGCGGATTATGAATGTTGAGCATGGCGTTCATGGATGGGTCGGGCGTCTCCACCTGGATCGCCGAAAGATATTCGTCCCAAAACGCCTTTATCTTTGTGAGTTCATCATCCGCCGCTTCGGCGCGGCGGAATTTTTCGATGGCGGGACGAGCCTCTTCGAGATTCTGTGCCTGGCCCAACTGCGTGATAAGGCGGCGGGTCTCGCCGGGTTGAAGAGTCCCCAGGTGATGCAGAAGCGCGGAAATGTTATCTGCGCGCAGGGAGTCAGCGTTTCTCAATTCAGGCGCACGCAGACTGAGAGGAGATTGAAATGTGCCATATTCATTATCCCCGAGGAAGTTTTTCCGGTCCGTCTCGAATGATGTGGCCGGTACGTTCGTAGCCAGGTAATTGATACGCGTATCCCGGAACATGAAGGGGTATTGGATCATGATCCTGAACTCACCGTCCTGCACGCATTTACTGACCATGGTCTGTGGTACCCAATCTGCATTGGTGAACTGCATGAGTGCATTGGGATGTGTATATTCAACAACCGGTATGGCATCCACATCGAGCGGGATGGATGAAATATTCGTGACCTTGATATCGCGCAGCTCACGCGTCCCCTGAAGAGGCACAAAGATCACGGCTTCGGTCAACAAGCCGTAAAATTCGGTGGTGATGCGGGTATAACCCAAACCGACACGGCACTCGAAGCGGTCATACGCGTCGAGGGTCGGGACGAAGAACGGCGAGAAAACGCGAACTCCTTCGCCGGTATGGATCCGAAGATATAAGGTCTCGCCCTTGAAGTCGGAAGACGGCAGCTGCTGGACATACTTGGTGATACGGTTGAAGGTTGGGTCGTCTTTGCAAACCAGGGCGCCACCTGTTTGGTCCACGAAGCCGCCGAAGTGCCGGGTGCCGATGTAGTTGATCCACTTGACCGGCGTGCGCGGGTCAGTGATGACATACTCGCGATGATCGTTATCGAAGTAACCGAAACGCATTGTTAGATACCCCGCTTTGACACAAGCTCAACGAGTTCCTGGTTGACAACCTGCCCGTCTTTGTCAAACAAACCAAAATCGAGGGCTTTATAAGTCCAATAGGCGCGTCCGATATTAAACTCATCAAGGAGAGCAATGAAATCACGCGTCCAATTCAAGCGCGTGGCCATGGAAGCGCGTTCGTAGACGCCGAACTCACCACAGTAGACCGGCTGACCGATGCGCTGCGAAAAGTCCAATGCCGGCTGGAGCGCAGAATGGAGGTAACTTTTATCGAACCGGGCACCGATTTCCTTATCCAATCCATGCGTGTCATGAGAATATTTCTCTACAATGGAAGCCAGGCCCGGCGCCTGAGGGCCAGGATATTCCAACTGCTGGTTATATTCTGCCAGAGGTCGAATCCATGGCACCTTTTGGTGAGTGACGCTTAAGGGCAGGTAAAAATGGAATGTATATAAAATGTTGGGGTCGGAAATCAACTCGAGGTTTTGCAACTCATCCGCGGCATTATAGTGGTTGCCACCGATAACGATCAACCGCTGCGGATCAATGGTGCGGATATGCCCTAGAACCTGACTGACCAGTTTGTTCCACGGTCCGCTGTCGGGCAGAACGATCTCGTTGAGTAATTCCAGGGCCAGGGCATCATCCAAACGGCCAACGAACCGCTTCGTAATGGCCTCCCATAGACCAATGAATCGTGCTTGTAAATCAGGGCTTGAAAACAGCGAGTTTTTGTCGAGGGCGTCGAACGCAAAGCCAGGCGCTTTGTGCAAGTCCAGGATGAGGCGCAGTCGCTGCTCCTGGCACCACGTTAAACAAGATTCAATGTAATCAAACCCGCTCTCTTTGTAGATACCAGGCCGGGCGTCGTCTTCAAGCAGCGGATAATCGACCGGCAGACGTACGTGATCCATCCCCAAACCTGCAATACGCTTTATATCATTGGCCGTGATGAAGGTCTTGAAATATCGATGGTCATAAGCTGGATATTGCGAGATCCAACCCCCAAGGTTGATGCCAATTTTCAGGGAATTCTTGTCCATTGTGATGGTCCTTTGGAAACTTGGTAAAACGTTGTTAATTCAAGAGTACTTCCACAATGGCAGTCTTTCTTCCATCTCTGGGTATGGGTATTATATTTCCATCGACGGGTTTCCCATCCACCAACAATTTTAAGTTGTTCCCTGGGCCGGTGCGCTTCACCGTGACCTGGTAGGTCACGCCACGAAACTCACGCGTGGCGGTGAAACCGGGCCAGTCGGCGGGTATGACCGGGGCAACCTGCAGACCATCCCAGGCGGGACGAATGCCCAGGATCCGTTGGGTGATGGTGACGTAATTCCAGGCTGCGGTTCCCGTAAGCCAGGAATTTTTCGCTTCCCCATGCGTGGGCGCATCATGGCCTGCGATGGTCTGGGCATAGACGTATGGCTCGCAGCGATGGTATTCGGCCAGACCTTCACGAGCCGAAGGATTGATACGTAAATAATAATCGAGGGCCCGGTCGGCATTCCCAACCTTAGTCTCTGCGATCATTACCCAGGGGTTCGTATGACAAAAGATGCTGGCATTTTCCTTATAGCCCGGTGGATAGGAAGATATCTCGCCGAGGTTCAGGTAATATCTTGAATAAGCCGGCTGCAATATTTCGATGCCGTGTTTTGTGGCAAGCCGTTCATTTACCGAGTCGAGCGCCCTCTTCGCATACCCGTTTTCGAGGCCGACCCCTGCCAATATGGAGAAGCCCTGCGGCTCAATATATATTTTTCCTTCTTCACAGCCTGACGACCCCACTTTTTGTCCCAGGGCGTCGTAGGCGCGCAGGAACCATTCCCCGTCCCATCCATACTCATAGATAGTATTGGTCATATCGTCGGCCAGCTTCGAATAAAAGGCGGAGGAGCGACCCTCGAATCCCGGCTTGTCATAACGTTCCGTAATCTGGGCCATCTCACGAGTCGATAACACGAACAAACCGGCAATGAATACACTCTCCGCCACATTGCCATCCATGTTGGTGGTGGTTTGAAAACTTTCCCCGGGCGCTTCGGAGAAGCAGTTGAGGTTGAGACAGTCATTCCAATCGGCGCGACCGATAAGCGGAAGTCCGTGCGGGCCCATGCGGTCAAGTGCATATTGGATGGAACGCTGCAAATGTTCGTAGAGAGGCATGCTGCTTTCCGAAAGGTTATCATACGGGACGAGCTCGTCCAGAATGCTCCAATCGCCCGTCTCGCGCAGGTAGGCCGCAACGGCTAGCACCAGCCAATGTGGATCATCATTGAAGTTGGAACCGATATCGTTGTTTCCGCGCTTCGTCATTGGTTGATATTGGTGATACGCACCGCCGCTCGGCAGCTGGGTGGCAGCCAGGTCGAGGATGCGCTGGCGCGCCCGTTCCGGGACCATTTGTACGAAGCCCAGTAAGTCCTGGTTAGAGTCCCGGAATCCCAGTCCGCGCCCAATCCCGGATTCGTAAAAGGAGGCCGAACGTGACAAATTGAACGTCACCATGCACTGGTAAGCATTCCAGACGTTAACCATACGGTCGATATGTTCGACGGGGGTATGCACCTGCATAACCCCAAGTAATCGATCCCAATAGGATTTTAATGAGTCGAACGCCAGGTCCACATTAGTTTTATCGAGGAATTCGGCAATGACAGGTTTCACGCCGCGCTTATTGATCGTTTGTGAACCAGGCGGATCGAACTTTTGGTCCCTGGGATTCTCGAAATAGCCCAGGAGGAAGATGACCTGTTTTTGTTCACCCGGCTTGAGTGAGAGTGGAATGCAGTGCGACCCGATCGGCTGCCAGCCAAAGGCAATTGAATCCGTCGATCGTCCCCGCTCGAGCACAATGGGACGGTCCCAGCTGCGATAAGGGCCCAAAAAGGCCTCGCGCTGCGTATCGAATCCCGAGGGTTTTTCGGAGCAGGCAAAATAGGCGAAGTGATCGCGCCTCTCACGGTATTCAGTCTTGTGATAGATCACCCCGTCTTCCACTTCCACTTGTCCGGTGGAGAAATTCCGCTGGAAATTGGTCGAATCGTCCGCCGCATCCCATAAGCAAAACTCAATCGCGGAGAAAAGGGAGAGATCGGCGGAAGTGAGACGCTGATTGGTCAGCGTCACCTGCCAGATTTCGAGGTTTTCACCCAAAGGAACAAAGTACCGCGTCTCGGCCTGAATGCCGTTATACGTCGAGCCGATAACGGTGTATCCCATCCCGTGACGACAGGAATAATCCTTCAACTCGGTCTGGGTCGGCTGCCAGGAGGGGGACCAATATTTACCATCTTCATTGTCGCGTAAATAGAGATACCGCCCGCCAAAATCAGGCGGCGTATTGTTGTAGCGGTAACGCGAAATACGGCGCAGCCGCGCATCTTTGAAGAAAGAATAACCGCCGGCAGTATTGGAAATCAAGGCAAAATATTTTTCAGAGCCAAGGTAGTTGATCCATGGCAGGGGCGTATCGGGACGGGTAATGACATATTCCCGGTTGGCATCGTCGAAATAACCGTATTTCATGAAGCAATTCCTTCTTAACAATATTTTTATTTGGAAGTCATTAAGAAGACTCCCCAATTAAATTCGATCAGGCCTTGGCAAGCTCCTTCGCCAGGGCTTCGAGTTTTTCAGAAGTCAGGAGCTGGGGATGCAGCCTGGCGATTTGTTCAACGGTCAAGTCAAGGGCCATTTCAAAGTCGGGTGAATCCATCAACTCACCCACGTGCCCGGCTAACACTGCTTTCCCCGCCTCATCGCCCATGATCACGCGCAGGGGTAGCCCGATATTCAGGCGGGACCCGACTGCGCCATCGGTAAGAAGCGTGGCGTTGGCCCGCAAACGCAGGTCGCGGCTTGAGGCGCCGATGAGGATCTCAAAGTCGCCGGCTTCCACTTTCCATCCGCCGTTGGCCGGGTTGTAATACCAGAACGCCTCACGGTCCAGGTGAAGGGTGATAGTTTTGCTTTCGCCGGGAGCAAGCTCAATTTTGACAAATGATTTCAATTCTTTTTCGGGACGGACAAGCAGCGAGTTGACATCGTGAACATAAACCTGGGCTATCTCTTTGGCGGTAACTCCACCTGTGTTACGCAGGTCGAAAGATACATCCAGGCCGTCTGCTTCGGTGAACCGGGTGGTACCGAGTTTTAAATTGCCATATTCAAACGTTGTATACGAAAGACCGTGTCCAAACGGAAATAAGGGGTCGATTTTTTTGGCATCATAATAACGATAACCCACGAACAGACCCTCGCCATAAAGCACTTCCCCGTTTTCGCCCGGGTAATTGGTGAATGCCGGGTTGTCTTCATAACGGGTTGGGAACGTGGTGGGCAATTTTCCAGATGGGCTGAAGTCGCCGAAGAGAACATCCGCCAGCGCATTACCGCACTCCTGACCGTTGTACCACTGCTCGACGATCGCAGAGACTTTCTCCACCCAGGGCATCGTTACCGCCGAACCGGCATTGAGGACAACAATTGTGTTTGGATTTGCGGCCGCAACTTTTTCGATGAGTTCGTTTTGTGCGCCGGGCAGATTCATATCCATGCGATCAAACCCTTCGGATTCCCATTCACTGTTCAAACCGGCAACCACGATGGCAACGTCGGCATGTTGGGCGAGAGCTACCGCATCTGCCATCGGGTCGGCGGATGCAGGCGGCAAATGGCTGATGCGCAGGGACCGCCATCTCTCGGTGCCCTGGGAGCGATACACTATTCTTATGGATATCTTTTGACCGGGAGTGAGCTGCACTTGAAAAGTTTTTTCAATCCCGGGTTTATATTGATCCCAATTGTCCACCAGCACTTTGCCGTTAAGGTACAAACGGCTTTGTCCAAGGCTGGTGAGGCCAAAGGTGTGGATCCCACCCAGGGGCGCCACAAATGTCCCACTCAGGCTGACACTAAAGTTCCCCGGTTTGACGTTCGGCAGGGAGTTGCCCCACCAATCGAAGTTAAATCGGTCTGTGACCTGGTCATAGGCAGGTGCGCCGGAGAAATCCGGATTGCCATAAATTTGGAGGTTCAGACCGGCGCTGCCTTCTTTGCTCATTACTGTCTTGAGATCCAGAGTGGGCAGGTTCTTATGAACATAACACCCGACTTCATACTCGACTTTGACAGATTTACCCAGACGCGCCCGGATCCCATCCAAAGGTGAAACCACATAATGCGGAGTGACTCGCGAACTGCCTCCGCCCATCACACTTGCTCTGTCCGCAAGCTCACCGATGACGGCAACGGTCCTGACCTTGGTGGGATCGATCGGAAGCAGATTGTCTTTATTACGCAGCAGGACAATCGTTTCGCGCGCCACTTCGCGTAGTAGAGCGCGCTGTTCAGGTTTGTCCAATGCAGTTTCTTCCGGCAGATCGGGGGTTTCAAAAACTCCTGCGCGTTCGATGATCCGTAAAATACGGCGTACTTTGTCATTCAATTGATCCATCGACAGGTTGCCCGTTTCCAGCCCTTTATGGACTTTTGCAGGATCCATCCAATGAGCCGGGCCGGGCATTTCCAGATCGAGTCCACCGGCAGGGACGTCGTCGGTATACGTTCCATACCAATCGGACATAACCAGGCCTTCGAAGCCCCACTCATTTTTAAGAATGGTCTTAAGGGTGAGATCATTCTCGCTGGCAAACACGCCGTTGACCTTGTTATAGCTGGACATGACTGCCCAGGGCTTTGCGTCGCGAATCGCAAGGCGGAAAGGTTCGAGGTAGATCTCGCGCAGCGGACGTTCTTCGACTTTCGCGCTGATGGACATCCGTTCAAATTCCTGGTCGTTACAAACGAAGTGCTTGATGCAGGCACCGGCCCCGTTGTCCTGGATGCCCCGGATATAAGCAGTCGCCATTTTACCGCTCAGATATGGGTCCTCGGCATAACATTCGAAGTTGCGACCGGCAATCGGTGTTCGATGAATATTGACTGTAGGCGCAAGCAGGATATGGGCGCCTTTCGCCTTGACTTCTTCCGCCAGCGCAGCTCCCACTCTTTCCACCAACTCGGGGTTCCAGGTGGCGCCCAGGGCCATGCCCACTGGAAAAAGAGCGGAGGTCGGTCCCATGTTTCCCTGTGCTCCGCGAGCGCCGTTCGGGCCGTCGGTAACAGCCATGGAGGGAATCCCCAGCCTTTTTATGGGAACGGTATGCCACAGATCTGCCCCGGCGAGCATGGAAATTTTTTCGTCCAGGGTCATTTTCTTTATAAGATCGTCAATACGAGCCAAGTGATTCTCCTCGGGTTAATCTGTCCATCATTTCAAAACATGCCCGGCTGTGGTGGTAGGGACATTCCCAGGGTCCGACTTTTGGCGAATTCGGATAGGGTCTCGCCTGGGAGTCGAGTGTTTTAAACCAGTCGCCATGCTCTTGATCGATGAAATTCTGGCGGATGAAATCCCACACGCGGACGGAAGCAGCTGCAAAATGCTCCTGCCCGGAAATCTGATAAGCATTATAAAAACCGACCATGGCCTCCGCATGGATCCACCAGGCCAGGTCATTACTCTGCAGACCTCCTGCTGATTCAGAAAGCACGCGGCCATCTGTTTGGAGAGCTTCGGTGTATACAACCTGGGCCATCTCTACCGATAGGGAGTTGGTGCGTTCCAGCAAACCGGCGTTTCCCGATCGTCGAGCTGCTTCCACCAGCAGCCAGCTCCCCTCGATATCGTGTCCATACGAGAAATGCTCCTGCCGGGGCCAGGTCCAATCGTTGTTAAAAAACAGGCGGAAGTGATGTGTTTGCGGGTCAAGAACGTGGCCCAGAAAAACTTCAATGAGCTCATCAAGGCGGGCGCGGAGCCTCGCTTCATCCCAAACGCGCAGGAGGCAGGCGTAGGCTTCAAGCAAATGCAGGAGCGTATTCATTGATTTGTCGGAGTTAGGTTCGAGGGCGCTCAGCCGCTGGTCGGCGGGAGAGACCCAATCGCGGCCGCGGCTTTCCATGTACCCGCCGAAAAAGGGATCATGAGCATGGACCTCGAGAAGTTCGAAGATCTTGCGCGCAAGATCCAGCGCACCGGTCTCCCCGGTAGCCAGATAATATTCGGCCAATCCATAAATCGAGAATGCCTGAGCGTACGTATGTTTGCGGGTGTCAACCGGCTCGCCACAGGCATCGACCGTCCAGACCATGCCTTCAAACTTTTCATCCCAGAAGTATTTGCGCAAGTAATCATATGCGTGCTGCGCCGTTGAAAGATATTGAGGATGTTTGTATTTCCGGTAGGCCATCGCAAACGTCCAGAGGATGCGGCCATAGAGTACCGCTGAACGAGGAATGAGATTGTTGACTTTTAGATCGTTACTTAACGCCCCGTAAAAACCACCGTGGACCGGATCCGGTGTATGGTCGGCCCAAAAGGGGAGGATATTACCGGTCAACTCCTGTTCGATGCATTGCTTGAGATCGTGAGTCATCATAGTGAAACCATGCGGCTGCCGCGCCCGAGATTGTTGAAGTTCGGATGCAAAAGAAGTGCGAAGGTTATCGTGAAAAGATTTTGTAAACTTTATGGCAGCCTTCGCAAGGTTTAAAAGTATCCAGGTTAGAGTTCCGAGGTCGTCTTTACGAAGTGGAGCACCTCGTCGAGTTTGGCAAAAGCCAGGGCTGTTACCGTATCGGCCCCGCCATAGTAAATGGCGATCCGTCCGCTGGATTGGTCATATAAAGCTGCGCAGGGGAATGCTACATTCGGCACGTCGCCGACGCACTCATAATAGGTCTGAGGGGACAGCAGATAGGGGCCCCCGCGGTGGATCACTTTCCAGGGCTG
>CAZPCR010000053.1:0-2237 GCA_964585035.1 uncultured Anaerolineaceae bacterium | reverse complement strand
AGGTCTGAGGGGACAGCAGATAGGGGCCCCCGCGGTGGATCACTTTCCAGGGCTGATCCAGATCGAGTAGTGCGGCCCCGAAGCTGTAAACGAACCCGTTGCAGGAAGTCAGTACACCGTGATAGAACAATAACCAGCCTTCAGGAGTTTCAATGGGAATCGGACCGGCCCCGATCTTGGTGCTTTGCCAGCCTCCTTTGACTCCCATCACGAAACGGTGGCGCCCCCAGTGGATCAAATCAGGACTCTGACTTAAATAGATATCGCCAAAAGGGGTGTGACCGTTATCGCTTGGACGGCTAAGCATGAAATAGCGGCCGTCGATCTTTCTGGGAAATAACACGCCGTTACGGTTGAACGGCAGCAGGGCGTTTTCAAGGAAAGTGAACTTTTTAAAATCAAAAGTGAAGCCGATCCCGATCGTCGGTCCATGATATCCGTTGCACCAGGTGACATAATAGCGGTCATCGAGCCAGACCACGCGCGGATCGTAGCGGTACTGATAACGGCCAATTTCGGGGTCATCACATTCCCATTCGATCGTGGCATCGTCCAATTTCCATTGGAAGCCATCCTCACTGAAACCACGATGCAGATTCATCCCGCGTTTCTTGTTGTCGCAGCGGAAGACGCCCGCAAATTTACCCTGGAAAGGGACAACAGCACTGTTGAAAATACTGTTCGACGAGGGGATCAGGTCGCGAGGAATGACCGGATTGGACGAATAACGCCAGACGACGTCAGAAAAACCAGCAGGTCGTTCCTGCCAGGGGATGTTGGGTAGGGGAGGATAATTCATAATGGATAAACCTTATGCCATTTTTGAGTAGTAGAGCGAGATAACCATCTCGCTCTACCTTCATCAGTATATTAATTCGCCCAATTAACAAACCCAAAAATATTTTTTAGCAAAAACTGTCTTTCTGGCGAAGATTGGGTACGGGAGCACCCCTTCCTCCGGCAAAACAGCCGTATAGCTTTACTTATCCACGCCGGTGATGACAATGCCCTGAACAAAGAAGCGCTGGGCGATGAAGAACAGGAGAAGCGGGAATAGGAGCGTAAGCAAAGAGCCCGCCTGGATCAATTCGGGGCGCGAGCCGAACAAGGTGTTGAAGCGTTGCAGGGCAACAGAGATCGGCTGCAAATCCATTCTGCTGGAAAGGTAAACAAGGGGACCGAAGTAATCATTCCAGGCCCAGACGAGATGGAAGACCGTGACGGCGACAATGACGGGATAGGACTGCGGGATGATCACCGACCATAAAACCCGTAATGGGCTGGCGCCATCGATCATGGCGGCCTCGTCCAACTCGCGCGGCAGCGTCATGAAATACTGCCTGAGAAGGAAGGTGTCGTAGGCGTTGGAAAAGAAGGAAGGTACGATCAACGGCAGCCACGTGCCTACCCAGCCTATTTTGCTGAAGAATGTAAAGGTCGGGATGATCGTCACTGTGGTGGGCAGGAAAATGACCGCCAGCAAAACCACGAACAGGAAGTCACGCCCGGGGAAACGAAAGCGTGAGAATCCATAGGCTACGGGGATGCAGGAGACCAAAACACCGATCGTAGTCATAAATGCGTAGAAGAAGGTGTTCCACAGCACGCGCGGGTAGTTGACATCATTCCACATTTCCACGTAATTGCTCCATTGAGGAGCGAAAACCCACGAGCGAGCCAGTGACAGGTAGTAACCGGTCCAAACGATCGGGTCGCTGGCGGGTTTGGCCGGGTCAATGAAGATGCTGCTCTTCTGATAGCCCTTGACGAGGGCCATTTCCTTTGTAGTCCCATCCGGCATTGGAACCTTGTAAACTTCCAATTCCTTACCGGCATAATCACTCATGTTAATGACCTGATCAACCGGGAAACCCGATTTATTAACCTTCAGTGTATATGTGTTCTTGTTCTGGCCGGTGTAAATATAGGTAGGATACTTTGCCGGCCAGATCGGTGCACCCGTCGTAGCGATCTGGGTTTGATTCTTCAGGGAGGTGAAGATCATATACAGGAATGGCATCAGGAAAAGAGCCAGTAAAGCTGTCGTGAACACCGTGACAAATACCGGGTTTGCCCTTTTTAGGAATTTCGTCCAACTCAGGCGGGGGGCGACTTTTATATTCGATTTCTTTTGCAAGGCAGCGTTAGCACTCACTCCGGCCTCCTTTATTGCTTCTCGCCTGCATAATAAACCCAGTAACGGGCGGTGGCGAAAAGGGCGATCGTAACGATCAGGA